>CAZIED010000005.1:0-14808 GCA_964538525.1 uncultured Pirellulales bacterium
CTGTTGCAGGATCGAAAGTACCTGTACCAGCAGCACTGCTTACTTCAATCGTAACGCCGTCGGCCTCATCTCTTGAAGAGAGCTTGAGCGCGTAGGTGCCGTCATCGTTTGTAACAACAGATGCCATGTCATAATTCTTGTTCGTACCATCAGCTGCGTAGCCCAAAGCCTGGGTTTCATCATTGATTGCCTGTTTAATCTGATCAATCGTATAGTTTGCAACAGCCAAATCTATAGTAATCTCATCTTCAGTAACACTATCGTTGTCGAACTGGATCGACAGCGTTACTGCTTGAGTGCCGATAGCCACGAAGGTACCTGAGTCTGTGGCAGCCATATTGGATAAGAAAGTAAGTTCTTCGACTTCAACGCCGGTGTTGATGCCGAGACCGGTCTTGGTCATATCAGAGCCGGTAACGATAATCTCATCGTTTTCGCCGGAACCGAACCGAACCGTCAAATCTTCGGTATTATCGAGCATTGTGATATTATTAAATTTGGTCGATGTTGAGATACGCTCGATTTCGTTGGCCATTTCGTCGAACTCGCTGTTCATAATTTCTCGCTGGGCAGACGAATATGAGCCTGTGGATGCCTGCTCAGCCAGCTGCTTCATACGTATAAGACAGGTGTCGATGGTTTGCATAGCACCTTCCATTGTCTGCAGCAGGCTAATACCATCCTGAGCGTTACGGGCACCCTGCTCCAGCACGGCGACGTCGGCACGCATCATCTCACGAACTGCCATGCCGGCTGCGTCATCCTTTGAACTGTTGATGCGCAAGCCTGACGACAGCCTTTCGACCGATTTAGCCAAGGCATCGTAGCTTTGACCCAAGTACCGAGCAGCATTTACTGCCATAAGGTTGTTTTTAATTGCTAACATACTTTTGACTCCTTAAAAAAATAAATTTCTTAATTTTTCAAGCCCGCCACTGAAAATACTTACCGGGCATCGTACACACTGTAACACCTTATTCCAGGCCGTACCAAATACCGGCCCTTTCAAATGTCATTATCGATGAAAACATACTGAACTTAAGGGTTCTCCGTTTGAAAATTACCAACAAATGGTTAGACCTGTAATAACGCTGCCGAAGATGTTGATAACACAATAAAACAGCCGAAAATATATAAAAATTCTTAAAAATCGGCTGATCTAAGCAGAAATAAACTGTATAAAGGGGGCTTTTCTTTGCAGGTGCAGGTATGATATAAAGAATTGGATTTTACAAAAGAACGTTTATAGACCCGTCACTAACAATTGGCCGTGGCTCAGCAATATCCTGAAAACTGTTTTTAACTTCCTCCGTCATTCCCTCACTGACAGAGTTATGGTCTGCAACACTTTCTTCATGGTGGTGCTGCTGTTGGAATGAGCTGTCTTGCAAATCTCCTCCAGCAAGATTCCTGTCCGGCTGCTGTTCAAAGTGGTTCGACATTTGCACTTCAAGTCGCTTTACCTGCACCCCGAAATTTGTAAGTGTTTGTATTAACTGGTCGAGAGCCTGCTCAATCTCATATTTAGTTTGTGCCTTGCTGACTTCCAAAAGGCCTGTAATTTCATCTTCGTGCTGCTGTAATCTTACAAAAATCCTTCCCAGCTCCGGCGGATTAAGCTGAATTGTGATATATCTTTCACCCTGCCCTAAACCAACATATATTGACTCGGCTATCTGTTCGTTTATATTTCCCAAAAAGCCTCCATGCGAAGTCTGTATGGAAGGATTTGTAGTATTTTCTGTTTGTGATGTGGTAATTAACTTACCAAATTCCATCCCTAACATCGGCTGCTGGACACTCGCAGATTCGCAACGATTGTCCAGAGTCAGACTTCCTCCGCTCTTTGTTTGACTACTTGGCCTTGTAAGCATCGTTGCATCCAGTTTTTGAATAAGAGATTTAGCAGAAAGATTATCAGACGTTTTTTTGCTGTTCTCATTTTGAACTTCTGGGAACAACTTACTATCAGCTAATTTATTGTGTTGCGACTTTGCCATTGACTCTGAAATTTTTGTTTTTTCTCCAATAACACCGTATTTTATAGGACTATCGAATGTTTCCTTTTTATCAACAGGAAGATTTTCTTGAACCAGCTTTAAGTTGTGATTTAATTTACCTGTTTTTTGACCGGAAGACTGGGCAATAGCTTCTGAATCTTTTATTTTATCACCAGTCGAGGCTGCATTATTGTCTGATATTACTATCCTTTTCCTGAATTCTACGCTTTGTACAACACTTTCCAATTTCTGGATATTTGCTCGATGTTGATGGTTTGGGGAAATAGCCGCTTCTTTATTTGATGTCTGCAATTTGCTGTTTTCCCCCATTCCACTTATATTATCATATATATTTAGTTTTGGTAAGACACAATTAGTCGAAGACGTCATTTTTTGATCCAGATTTTGGCAGCTCACTATCTGGGCGAGGTTGAATGTGAGTTTTGTTCCATTTAGTTCCACTGGCGATTGCGTAATATCCGATACAATTCTTTGGTTGATAAGAGCATTGGCGGTCAGCAACTCTTTATCCAATGCAGTTTTTTCTCGCTTATCGCCTCGAATAGCTACAGAGCTCTCTGATTGAACCTTAGGTTTTGCTTTATCTTGATTTTTATATGTTCCTTGAATTGTTATTTCATTATTTAAGATGCTTTTGAAACGTCTTACCTTACCTGTATCATTTTGGCTATCCTTAGTAAGGTTGCTGTCAACAGTTAATCTCTCGGATGTATTAGTAAGACCCGAATTAATGGCAGAGGTCAGGGAAAATGGTGTTATATTTGCAGATACTGAGTCAATTGAAGGAGTTTGCCCGGCTGAAACCGGGCGCACAAACATATTATTAATAGCCAGCAAGCTCGTGTTCATTCCACAATCCTTATAAAACTGAATTTATCGCAATCTGCGTGCCATACCTTAAAAAGGAAACGGAACATAGTTACAAGTCCTTAATAATGCAACACTTAAGATTATCCAAAAGAGCTGGATAGATGGGCATTATTTACAGATAGTTTTATCTGCGGAGAAATGTTCCTCGGAAAAGGAAAATTTTTCCGGATGAGGTTAGCAGACCGATTGAAAATTACGTTAATTATCGCGTGTCAAAAAACACTCCCAATTGTATAGAATCCTGACATCGCCACTATCACACACAAAGGCGATTACCTGCGGTAAAAGCCTTTTTTGAATCATTTGACAGGCCCATAAGTTTATTGTCGCTAATTTCGATTAATTGGCACGATTATTGCTATTTTAAAATATTGCTATTTTAAATAAAGTAAGCATTGCGCAGAACTATTGGGAAAAAATCGTGACATCTAAAATAAGCACAATAACAGATCTGCTCGAGGCCGGCATAAAGGCAGAAAATCTCCGCCAGAAGGCCATCGCAAGCAATGTTGCCAATCTCCAGACCCCTGGTTATCGCAGGTTCGATGTCAGGTTCGACGAATTATTGGCAAAAGCTTTAGACTCATCCGAGGAAGTTGACATCGCTGCAATTGAGCCGCAGCTCCATCAGCCTATGCGCACACCGCTTAAGTCAAACGGCAACGATGTCAATTTGGAAGCCGAGGTAGGTGAAATGGTAAAGAATTCGCTTCGGCACAAAGCATACATTCGGCTGCTAAATAAGAAATACAGCCAAATTGAGCTGGCTATTAACATAAACGAAAAATAAAAACGGCTGTAAGAATTGAGATTATGCAAATTAAACAATTGTCACAGAGAAGCTAAAAAAGGATAAAACAGATGGACGTTAACAACATATTTGCTCCGGTAGATATTACAGTTTCCGGAATGCGGGCACAGGGAAAGAATATCGAGGTGATTTCATCAAACGTGGCCAATGCTCGCACGACCAATGCAGGAAATGGCGAACCCTACCGCAGGCTCGAGGCTGTATTACAAACTGAGAACGATGGTATTAGCGGCGTCACTGTGGCAGACATCATGACAGATAGAGGAGATTTTCAGAGAATTTTCGACCCAGGCAACCCCCAGGCAGATGAGGATGGTTTCATCGCGATGCCCAATGTAAAATTGCCGATAGAAATGATGAATATAACTATTGCAAGCCGTACCTATCAGGCCAACGCGGCAGTCCTTAAACGTTATCAACAAATGGTAGAAACCACGCTTGAATTACTGAGATAAATTAAGGATGACAAAATGATTAATTTGGATGCCAATGTAAGCTCAGTATTGTCCAACATTAATAAACTGCCGTCACAAACAGGCAAACCCCTGATCCAGTCGGGGGCAACCGAAAAAACAAATTTCGCCAAAACCATTGAAACCGTCGGCCAATATATCTCAAAAGTTGATGACCTTAATCATTCTGCAGATTTATCCATAAAGGATTTGTTGGCCGGTGAAAATACGGATATTACTTCGGTGGTTTCAGCCGTGGCAAAAGCTGATATGAGCTTTAAGCTCTTAATTGGCGTTAGAAATAAGCTAATCGAAGCTTATAAACAAACAATGAATATGCCAATATAGGTGCCGGGTTCATTGTTGATAGTTCATAGACTACGAACTATGAACTCATAACTACGAACCAAACGAAGAGTTTTAATGAACTTTCTCCAGAAGATAGTTTCAGTCTGGCAAAAGGTAAGCCTTGTTCAGCGGGCGTTGCTGGCTGCCATTGTTCTGACACTGCTCATAATCGGCGCTCTTCTTACTCAGTGGGCGCGAAAACCTGACATGAGACTTTTATATCAGGGATTGCCACCCGAAGAAGCGGCCAAAATCACAGATAAAATCAGCGAAAAAAATCTTCCTTACGAGCTGCGCGACGGCGGAACAACCATCTTCGTCCCACAGGAAAATGTCTATCAGCTCCGATTGGATATGGCAAAAGAAGGACTACCGCTCGGCCAGCAGAGCGGCTACAAAATATTTGATAATGAAAAAATCGGCATCAGCCCCTTCGTTCAAAACGTCAATTTAAAGCGTGCCCTGCAGGAAGAGCTTGCCAAGAGCATCCAGATAATTGACGGCGTAGTGTACGCCAGAATCCATATCGTAAGTCCTGAGCAGACCCTGTTCACATCCGAGGCGGGAAAGACAACTGCCTCTGTAGTTCTTAAATTGAAACCGGGCTACCGGCTGAGTCCGCTGAACATAGCAGCAATCACTCACCTGGTAGCCGGCAGCGTCGAGGGTCTCAAGCCGGAAAATGTAACCATGATTGACAGCCAGGGAGGGCTTCTATCCGGTAGCTCAAATCAAACCGTATCCGCCGGAGCCGGAACCGTTGCCGACCACAAGGAAAAGGTCGAACAAGGCCTTGCCAAAAAAGTCGAGGACATGCTCAACGCCGTTTTAGGAACCGGCCGAGCAGCAGTCAGAGTCAGCGCTGTTATTGACATGAACAGCATCAACACAGTCTCCGAAACTTATAACCCAGACGCGAGGGTAGCTTCAAAGGAAGAAATTACCACCAAATCCGAGACCGGCCAAGCCGGCGGCTCTGCCACACCCGGAAGTACAAAAAAAGATGAGACAATCATTACCGAGTACGAGGTCGGCAAAACCGTAAAACAGGAGGTCATTCTGCCCGGCGAGATAAAATCACTGTCGGTGGCGGCTTTTGTTGACCTGTCGGTGGCCGATGCCAACAAAACAGAAGCGGGTGTATCCGCCGGCAGCGGGAAAATGATAATGTCATTATCCGATGTTGAAGAGATTATTCGAAATGCTCTCGGCCTTAGGCAGACAGACCTGCTGAAGGTCGTTCAGGTAAAGTTTCACCAACCGGCTGAATTGATAACCGAGGAAGCCCCATCCAACTGGCCGCGATATATTGCACTTGCCCGCCATCTTTCTTTCGGAATAATGGCAGTCTGCGCGTTATTTGTCCTGCGAATATTCAGAGGCGCCAGGAAAAAAGTAGTATCGGAAACCATATCTGTACAGCCAATCATTAGCGGGACCGGCGTCGAAACAGTCAAAGGTCTGCCACCAGGCGGCGAGACAGCCACTGAAGGACTGGTGCTACGCAGCCAAATAGCCAGCGCTCTGCAGAATAATCCCGAACATGTAAGACAATTATTTGCCAACTGGATCGAAGAATAAGGAGTAATTAATGCCCTTAACAGGTAAGCAAAAAGCCGCGATGCTGCTGATGAGTCTCGATGTCGCAACTGCTGCCGAGATGCTTAAAGGTCTCGATCCGGAAAAGGTCACGGAATTGGCGGTGGAGCTGAGCTATTTAGATGCCACCGGCCTGGGCGGCAGCAGGCAAAGTGCCGAAATCGCCCGGCAGTTCTACAGCTGCCTGCGAAAAGGAGCGACATTCCGCCTCAAAAGCTTCCTAAAAGATATGCTGACAAGTACGCTCGGCCGGGAAAAGGCAGAGCAGGTTCAAACGCAGATACAGGATTTACTGACAGATAGAGACCCTTTTATGCCCATCCGTTCGGCAGAACTGCATACGTTGGCATCGGTCCTTGAAAACGAGCATCCCCAGGCGGTAGCGGTGGTCCTTTCGGAAATGCCTGCAAAGGCAGGATCAGAACTGCTCGGCCTTTTGAGTGAAGGCATTCGTCTCAGCGCCATCAGCAGAATAACAAATATCGACAAGATTAGCACAGAGTCAAAGACACGCATAGCGGAAACGATTCGCAGCCGGCTCAAAGCCAGCACTGCAAATCAAGCAGCCGCCTCAACGCAGGCAAATGCGCAGCAGTCTTTAAGAAAAGTGGCTGTAATCTTACGAAACCTGAGCAAAGAAGTCAGAGATAGCCTCCTGAGTGCAATACAGGAAAAAGACAATGAAATGGGTAAGCAGGTAACAGACCTGATGATTGTCTGGGAAGATGTCACTCAAATAGCCGACCGCTCGCTGCAGGAGGCGCTGCGAGGCGTCGATGAGCGAACTTTAGTTATGGCATTATACAAAACAGATGAGGCAATTATCAAGAAAATAAAATCCAATATCTCCCAAAGGACAGCCGGGCTTATAGATGAGGAAACAGCACTTATATCAACACCAAAAAAAGAAGATATTAAACAGGCCCGGGAAAAAATCATTAACAATCTGCGCCAGATGAATAGTAAAGGCGAACTTGCTTTTGTAGAAGATTAGTGCCATGGCAAGCACATATACAATCAACCTGACCAAACCGATAAAGTCGGCTCAAATTCTGAACGACTACGACGATGCTCGACGCCTGATGCTCGATACTCGCAAGGAATCGAGCATCGAGGTTCAAGAATCAAGTATCAAAGCAGAATTTACACAAGCCTGCCAAACACTTAACAGCATCGTTAATAAACTGAATCAGCTTTATAATGAAACATTGGCTGAGCACAGAGAGGAAATTACCAAACTTTCAGTGCAAATCGCCAATAAAGTATTGATGCAAAAAGTTCAAAAAGGTGATTACCAAATTGAATCCATTATCAATGAGGTCCTTAAAAATGCCCCAGTGAGTCAGGACGTGGTTGTGCATTTAAATCCTGATGACCTGGCGAATTTAACTAAAAACTCAAACCTGTCCCGAGCGGAGTCGAGGGAACTGAAAACTCAAAGCTCCTTTGAAGGCATAAAACTCGTCGCTGACCAAAATATTGGACGGGCAGAATGTCTGCTCGAGACACCAAAGGGAATTATAAAATCGTTCCTCAACGAACATATAAAACGAATCAGTGAAGCTCTTGAGAAAATGGAGAACCCGATACCGGATACTTGATACTCGATACTCGATGAGTAATATGATTGATTTTAATAAACTTCGTTCAATTTTAGACCGGGTGAATCTGCTGGACTGCCAGGGCTACGTTGTCAAAGTCACCGGCACGACCGTCGAATCTGCCGGTCCATCAGTGAGCCTGGGCGAACTTTGCGGGATTCATATTCGCAATGGCCAGGGTTCCCGCAAAGCGGGGTCCCAACGGCATATATTAGCTGAGGTTGTAGGTTTTCATGGAGACCAGCTTATTCTTTTGCCTCTGGAGAACATAGAGGGCATATCCCCAGGGGACACGGTAACCGCCCGCACTACGCCTCGTCATATTACGCTAAGCGAAAACATTCTGGGCAGGGTATTGAATGGATTGGGAGAGCCCATCGACGGCAAAGGCCCCTTACAAGGAACGGACAAAAAGGCATTAGATGTCAATAGCCCCCCTCCTTTGAGCCGGGCAAAAATTGCTGAACCTCTGGCATTGGGAATCAGGTCGATAGACGGGGTATTAACCATAGGCCGTGGGCAACGTATTGGTATATTTTCCGGAAGCGGTGTTGGAAAGAGTGTCCTCCTGGGTGACATCGCCAATTCGAGCGAAGCATCCATCAATGTTGTCGCATTGATAGGTGAACGCGGACGCGAAGTTCGTGAATTTCTCGAAGAAAATCTCACGGCAGATGGATTAGCCCGAAGCGCTGTTGTGGTAGCCACATCGGATTGCCCCCCAATTCAACGAGTAAAAGCGGCATTTGTCGCGGTAACAATCGCCGAATATTTCAGGGACAAAGGTAAAAATATTTTATTTATGATGGACTCACTTACCCGTTTTGCTCAGGCACAACGTGAGATAGGTCTTGCCGCGGGCGAGCCGCCGGCCACTAAAGGTTATTGTCCGAGCGTTTTTTCTCTAATGCCCAAGCTCATCGAACGGCTGGGCTGTGCCCAAAAAGGCAGCATCACAGGTATTCTGACAGTCCTGGTTGAAAACGATGACCTAACCGACCCTGTGGCTGATAGCGCCAGAAGCCTGCTGGATGGGCACATTGTACTATCAAGAAAATTAGCAGAACGAGGCCATTACCCAGCCGTGGATATCCTACAGAGTGTCAGCCGACTGATGACGAAAGTCGCCACCGAAGAACATAACTGTGCAGCGATGAAGCTCAAGGAGATTTACGCTATCTACGACGATGCCGAAGATTTGATAAACATCGGTGCTTTTTCACCCGGCAGCAATCGTCGTATCGATGGAGCAATTAGTTTGATCGACAGAGTGAACAATTTTCTAATCCAGCCGGCTCGTCAAAAAACCAGGTTCGATGAGACAGTCAAGCAATTGATTTCCTTAACCCGCACATGGGACGAGCTTATAAACGTTCCGGCGGCCAACGGCAAAATATCGATAAATTCGTCAACCCGGCGTGCTGAATCGGCGGATAGGTGGATTCTCGCCTCGGCGAAGGCCGAGCCGTAGCAGGACAAGAATTAAATGAAACGTTTTGTATGGCGGTTACAACAAGTTCTTGAGATCAAAACTAAACAGGAACAGATAAAGCGGACAGAATTACTCCGGATAACCGAAAGACTGGCTCATACTCGAGGGAAACTGCTGACCGAGCAGATGAAACTTAAAGACATTATCGCCGGCATTGCCCGGAAGAATCCTAAGAAGCGATTAGGTGAGCAGGAATTTTTTTTGAAACATTCAATTACAAGTGATGAGCTGATTAAAAAGCTCAAAGATGAAATCAGCACGCTTGAATTGCAGCAGAGGGACAAAATCGCCGAGGTCGTTAAATTAAGGCAATTCAAAGAAGGCTTGGAAAAATTGCGGGCAGAAGCCCAAAAAAAATTCATATTTGAACAGGAAAAACTCGAGCAAAAAGAAATAGATGAAGGAGCCACGATGACATTTGCACGAAAGAGTATAGTTAATTAGCGAATTAGTTAATCAGTGAATGAGCTCGTTGTTCATAGTTCGTTGTTCGTAGATTGTCGATGAACTATGAACGATAAACAGTGAACTTCATCATGCTAATGAGCTAATTAACCAATTAACTAATCAACTAACTTGGTCAGGAGCGCAATAATGAGTAAGAAACTAATAATATTAACGGCTGCGGTCGGGCTTATCTGCTTTGCAGGCGCCTTTTTACTTGCAGGGTTCACAAAACAAAAACCGGTAAATCAAAATATCGAGTCTAATCAGCCGCCTGGCCAAATGCAGAAAGGGCGGCAAACCGAACAGCAGCCACAGCCAAACGCCGAAGACCAAACCACAGGGCAGCTTGGCCATGGCGTATTCAGACAATCCACGCTCCAATCGGGGATGACTGAAAAACAGCTTAAAAACCTCGTCTTTGAAGTCCAGGATAAAAAGAGGCAGTACGAAAACAAGCTGCAAGGCCTCCAAACGCAGGAAAAAAGAATACAAATGGCTCAAGATATGCTGAAAAAGGATATCGAAAACCTTAACAATCTGCGTGTGGAGCTTGCTTCTACAGTCGCCCAGCTCAAGAAGCAACGGGAAAAACTTCTCAATAGCAAAATTGAAATTGCACAGACAGAAAAAGCTAATCTTGCAAAAATAGCAGCAACCTATGATAAGATGGATGCGGCAAGTGCCAGCAAGATACTCATTAACATGTGCGCCGGTCAAACGCAACGTAGAAGCGTCGAAACCAGTGAGGATAATATCAATGATGCGGTAAAAATTTTGCACTACATGAACGAAAGGACTAAGGCCAAGGTCTTGGCCGAGTCAGTTACTTCAGAACCAACACTTACAGCAGCTTTATGTGAGCGTTTAAAACATATCATTGAGGAGAAGTAGTTATATGGATATAGCCACGACACTTGGCATAATACTGGGATTCGTAGTTATCATCGGGACTATTATGTACGAAGGGAACCTGGCGATATTCTTTAATATCCCAGCGCTTGCAATTGTCGGTGGTGGAATGACGTGTGCGACACTTATACATTTTTCACTGCCACAATTTCTGGGGATTTTTTCCATTGTCAAGAAAACGCTTTTCTGCAAGATACCATTGTCTTCTGAGCTGATTCAAAAAATGGTCAACTATGCTGCTATTAATCGACGCGATGGGGCTTTGGCATTGGAGCAGGAGATAGGCAAATCAAATGACGCGTTTTTCGACAAGGGTTTACAGATGCTCGTGGACGGACAGGACCCTGAAGAGATTCAGAAACTTCTTTCGTTGGAGATTCAATATCTTCAGGAGCGACACGCAATAGGTAAGAAGATTCTCGAATTTATGGGAGCTTCATGTCCATCGTTTGCAATGGTCGGCACGCTGATAGGGCTTATTTCGATGCTCAGCCACATGGAAAGTCCTGACGAGATAGGCAGAGGTATGGCGGTGGCACTGGTATGTACGTTTTATGGCGCGCTTTTTGCCAACCTGATCTTTTTGCCTCTGGGGGGCAAGCTGGGCCAGTATTCAAAGGCGGAGGCAATCGCCAAGGAAATGACCCTGGCGGGAATCTGTGCGATTGCACGGGGAGAGAACCCAACGGCTGTTCGCGAAATAATGCAGGTATTTATGTCAGCCAAAAAGCGTGAGGAAGTGAAGGTCAAGGTATAAATGTCAGAGCAAACCAAGCCGCCACCACAGGAAGAGGAAAGCGGTGAAGGTGCGCCGCTGTGGATAATCAGCTTTGCAGATATGATATCGCTATTGATGGCGTTTTTTGTTATGCTCTCGAGTTTTTCGTCGTCCGAGACTACTGGATCTGCTGCTGCTAAATTACAGCAGGTCGGCAGGATGACACTGGCACCTAACTACGGCTGGCAGAGAAAACCACCAGCAGAATCTCTTGAGCCTCAAATCCTAACACTGAACGAGTCGGAAGAAGGCAGTGAAAAACCGACACTTGAAAAAGACTCAGGGACAAACAAGCTTAGAGAAACGTATGGTAAAGATTACAGCACATATAAAGTGTTTTTGATTCAGTCGAAGAAGGTTTTCTGGGGAACCGGAACGACTCTTTCGACCGATGGGCGGGATTTTCTTGATCTTCTATCGTCATTTTTGAGCAGGGTGCCCAGCCGCGTAGTTATCGCAGAGAATGGACCCGCCACCGACCCAGCCGGGGGCATCGAAAGTGGAATTTCCAGATCCATCTCAGTTGTAAATTACCTTGTCAGCAAAGGTGTTCCGAAAAGCTCGTGCAACATAGCAGCGAGAGCAACACTACCACAGGCCGATTTCTCGCGTGAGCGAATGCTCGAAATTAATCTGCTTGATGAGAGCATATACAAATGAAAAAACCGGTGCAGGAAGAAAAGGGCGAGCGGGCGCCACTTTGGATAATTTCGTTTGCCGATATGATTTCTCTATTGATGGCGTTTTTTGTAATGCTGATGACGATGACGACCGAACAAAGCGGCAAACTGTGCAACACAGGCAAAGGTATGGAGACGTTTGATATGACACTGTTTGGATTTCGGCGAACGGTAGCGGGATTTGGATTTCCGGAGCTTTTCGGGTCAGCAAATGAAGGCCTGTATTTTGGAAATCGAAAGCCGAACTATGCGGTCGGGACGCCGGACGATACCAACGAAGTAACCAGAGTAATCGATGCCGGAGGCGAGCGGATTCGGAGGATTTTCAGCGGCCTTGAGAGCAAGGCTAAGACGTTGAAGGCACAGATAGAGGGGCAAAGGGCCGAATTTTTTTCGGCTCCGGTCAATTTCACGCCGGGGGATGCGGCCTTGGATGAGTCTGCGCGGCGATTTTTGACGAACTTTGCCGCAGACCTTAAGCAGGCAGCGGTGGAGAAAAAAACGACTTTGTACGTGGTAGGTCTTGCAACTCAAGACAGAGATGAAAAAGAGCAGTGGATACTATCAGCAAAACGCGCTGAAGCAGTGGCAGAGTTTCTCAAAAGTACGCTGCCTGCCGAGCTTCATCTGCCCGTTTATTCCTGGGGTGCCGGCCCCGGAGAACAGTGGATTGGACATGATAGCCCCATTTCCAAATCCGATTACAGCGGGCAAATACTGATAGCGGTACTAAAAGGCAAATAGTTTGGGGTTCGGGGTTTGGAGTTCATAGTTCGTAGTTCAGGCTTTAGATACTCCGAACAACGAACAATGAACTAAAAACTACTATGTCAAGTTTTTGGACGGTACATCTGACTGCCTTAACATATCCTGCATAAAAAATCCTCATTGGCTGCGTTTTAATACAGGTTCGGATTTTTCGGCACGATATTTGCACACTAAATTAGGTAATTGGAAACCGGCCTGATTCGTTCATGGTTTGTTGTTCATTGTTAATCGATGAACAATGAGCTCATAACAACGAACAAGTTACCAGTTACCAGTTATCCTGTAACGAGTATTACAGCGTGAAAAAACAAACGAAAAAAATTATTTTCCTTCTTATAATCATTTTGAGCGGCGGCGTGCTTGTTGCGCTATCGGGGCGGTCTGCAGAGCCTGCACCCGTGCCTTCTGTCGAAGACAGAAACGAGGACGGATTTGCAAATGATTCCAATTTTCTGACAAACGCCGATAAAAACGCCCCTAATCTTATCGGGGACAACCGGGAGCTATTTTTCAAAATGATGCTCTCCGTTTTGCTGGTCATCGCTTTGGGCGCAGCAGTATTCTATTTTTCAAAAAAACTCCTCCCCAAAATCGCCAGCCAGCCCGGCAAACAAATTCACATTCTGGAAACAACATACCTCGGACCCAAAAAAGCACTTCATCTAATTGAAGCAGGAAACCAACGGCTTCTTATAAGCAGTACCAATGAGAACATAAGCATGTTGGCAGATGTGACTTTTGCCTTGTCCGAATATTCATTACAAAAAGAAGAAAATAATACAGGCTCCTGTAAGACAAGACCCGTGGAAGTATAAATGACAAAGAAATTCATTAAAATCTTTTTTCTGACCTTTGTTTTGCTCACTTTCTGCGGACGAATAACGGCACAGAACAGCAGCAGCACAAATAAGGGACTTAAACTGAACTCATCGACATCAAAAAATGCGACCGTAAAAACTCTGCCGAGCATCAGTGACTTAATGATGGTTGTTGATAAAGCTACCGCCAATGAGACGAAAGGGAAAGACTGGACTACGCCTGTCAAGTTAGTGATAATCTTCACGGGGCTTGCAATCTTACCTACCCTTCTTGTAATGATGACATCTTTTACGCGAATAGTTATTGTGCTTTCCTTTGTTCGTCGGGCTTTAACCACACAAACAATACCGCCCACCATTGCAATAATAGGACTTGCGCTATTTTTGACGTTATATACGATGGCTCCTACATACTCCAAAGTCAACAGCGTTTCTATCCAACCTTATCTTGCAGACAAGATCGATTTCGCAACAGCGGGATTGAATGCCGGCGATTGCATCAAGGAATTTATGCTGCGCCAGTGCAGGCAGGCTGATCTATCCCTTTTCGTGCAGATGGCAAAAAAAGAACCTCCAGCCAGACCGATGGATATCGATTTGCATATTGTAATACCAGCTTTTCTTATCAGTGAGTTTCGCACCGCCTTTGAGATAGGTTGTCTGCTTTTTATACCCTTCCTTGTGGTAGATATGGTTATTTCAGGAGTTCTTTTAAGCGCAGGCATGATAATGCTGCCTCCAATGATGATTTCTCTGCCTTTCAAGCTTATTCTGTTCATCTTGGTTGACGGCTGGGGCCTGTTGGCAAAAAGTCTCAGCTTAGGCTTTAAGTAAAGTAAAATTCAAATATAAAAATTGTGGAATTGCCGCTTTGCGGCAATGAATCCATCAATTTTACATTTTGCATTTTAATTTTTGAATTCGATTGCGTATGGATAGCAGCTCCGTTCTTTATCTGGGCCGATATACCCTCGAAATAACTTTGCTTTTATCTGCTCCGATTCTGATAACCTGCCTGGTAGTTGGCGTTGTAGTGACATTACTGCAAGCGGTGACTTCAATCCGTGATATGACTCTAACGATTATTCCCAAGCTCATAGCTGTTTGTGTCGTAACATTACTATGCGGAGGATGGATGCTTCAGGTCGCTATAAAATTCACCAACGAAATTTTCAGTTACATCCAGAATATCGGACACTGACGGCGAGGAAAAC
>CAZIED010000005.1:14908-23937 GCA_964538525.1 uncultured Pirellulales bacterium
GCCGATAAATATTTTCGGCTTTATAATGGTACTTACCAGAATCTCGGCTTTTTTCCTGATTCTGCCGGTCTTCGGCTGGAAAACTATCCCGGCTTTGATCAAGGTAGCAGCTGCAATATTGCTTGCGTTTTTCTTCTCGGCCGAGACTACTCTTGCCATCAACCGTGCACAGGTTTCTTTAGGTCAGGCCATATTACTAATAGCCAATGAGGCCATCTACGGATTTGCATTAGGATTAATTATCGTTTTAATATTTTCCGTGGTTAAATTCAGCGGGACTCTAATCGAAAGCCAAATGGGTCTGTCTATGGCGGAGATTGTTGACCCACTAACTGAAGAAGGAACCCAGCCGCTGGGAAGTCTCTTAGAGATGATTTTTATAATTCTCTTTTTAAGCGCCAACGGCCATCATTTCTTCTTGCTGACCATATCACGCAGCTTCGAAATATTCCCGCCCGGCAACATCCCCACAATACCGGTTCTTGCCAGCGGAGTGGTTAAAGCCGGCTCTGCAATGTTTTTAGCCGGTTTAAGATTAGCCGCACCCATGCTGGCCGCATTTTTGCTATTACTGGTCGTTTTGGCAGTTTTAGCACGCGTAGTCCCAGAAATGGATATTTTATTTATTAGCTTTCCATTGTCTGTCGGTCTGGGATTATTTATGACAGCAATGTTTTTGCCATCCATTAACGATTTTATCACTGAATTCGCCGATTGGATGGGCAAATTGCTTCCATTGTAAAAACGCATGATGAGAGACGAAAGGACGAGGGACGAGTAACGAAAAATGCCTGAGCAGCCTGCAGCCGAAAGGACAGAACAGCCGACGCCGCGTCGGCTGCAAAAAGCCAGAGAGAAAGGCCAGGTACCACAAAGCCAGGAATTTGAATCGGTGGCGACACTTCTGGCACTGGTCTTGACACTGGCTTTATTTGCACCAAACCTGCTCGAATGGTTCGTCACAAAATTCAAACTTGGTCTATCACACCAGACCGATATTTTTGCAAACAGCAAAACATTTATTCAGTTCATAAATGGGGAAATCGTCGATTCAGCGCTCATTATCAGCCCACTTCTCGCGGCCCTGTTAGCTGCGGCTATTCTGGCCGGAGTTGTCATCAGCGGCTTTAATTTTGCACCGGCTGCCATACAGCTTAAATGGAGTGCGATAAACCCGGCATCAGGTCTGCAAAAAATGATAAACACTCGCTCTTTGATACACCTGGCCGCTTCCATCGCAAAATTATTTCTCGTCTCCGTCGTTGCGTGGTTGTATATCCGGAGCAACTTCGATACGTTTGCCACATTTCGATGGGGCGGGATTACGCAGATAACCGTTGCTATCGCCAGGTTAATATTCGGATTCTGCATACGCGTTTGCATTGCGTTACTGGTAATAGGTCTTGCAGATGCTTTTTATCAGAAATGGAAATATCTTCAGGAGCTGAAGATGACACGCCAGGAAGTAAAACAAGAACGCAAAGACATGGAAGGTTCGCCCGAGATTAAACTGCGCATTCGCAGAATCCAGCTTCAAATATCCATGAAACGCTTTTTGCAGGAAGTACCCAAAGCAGATGTGATTCTGGTCAATCCCACGCACGTAGCGGTGGCGCTGCGATACGAGGCCAAGACTATGGAAGCACCTGTGCTGGTAGCAAAAGGAGCAGATTACCTCGCGGAAAAAATTACCTCTATTGCAAGGGCTCATGGCGTTGCCATAATCAGAAGGCCGGAATTAGCAAGGACAATATATTCCACAGTAGAGCCAGGCCAGCCTGTACCAGAAACTCTATACGTAGCGGTAGCAGAGGTTCTGGCTCTGATTTACAGATTGCGACAGAGAAAAAGGAGTAACTGAAGTCAATTGATTAGATAATTAGCTAATTGTCAACTAATTCACTAATTTACTAATCTTCTAATTCTTCGCTAACTACTGAGACCTAATGCTGCCATCTGGCTTTGCAGTAAGGTCAATGTCTTCTCCATTTTAGCAAAATGCGCCACCAGCCTGGCTTGTTTTTGTTCCAAACGACTCACTTCCGTCTCGATTCTTTTCTGCAGATACTCTACGTTTTCAGAGACATTATCCTGATCAATTTGGAGTGGACCGTTCGTCAGCTTAAGGATTCTATCAAGAACGTCTTCAATTGCACCGGTAAAACCCTGCTTGACTCTAACAGTAGCTGTTAAAGGCTCCTCCTCGCTTAATTCAACCTGGTTTAAGTCAATGCTGATCTGAAGGCCATTCTCCGGATATATCGGATCACCATTATCATCGAACGAGCTGTCGCCTGTAATAATATTTCCGCTAAAGGTGGCATCGTGATACGTAGATTCGGTTGAAAGTTTGATTTTGACGCTGCTGATTTCTTGATCAATTCCAAAAATCCGAACATCATAAGTACCGGCTGTAGTATAATTGCTGCTGGCGCCGTAAAATTTTATCGTATTACTGTTACTGCTGCCGGTTTTGTTTGCCCCGATAACAGCAAGTGTGCCCAGGTAATTCTTTGCTATCGCTTCATCAAAAACCTCTGTATCCAGACTCAATTCTCCGTCTTTATCCAGCTCCAGACCGATATGGCCGGGCGTAAGAAATGCATCGATATCCTCAACAAATCCTCTGGTTTGAGTAATAAGCGGCAAATCCAGCTGCGATTTAATGGTTGAAACAACGTAATCTCCCATTAACGCTCCGGCTGTCTTTTTATCGACGTCATACGCGGTCTCTTCCTTAATATATGCGGCAGCAGAATTGTAAGCGGTAACCATAGCATTCAGTTTATCTTTGACCAATTTTATATCCCGCGTCAGAGTTATTTGCTCCCCTCCGGAATCGGTAATATCGTGCAGATGTAATGTCACACCGCTAATAACATTGTCTATGGTGTTTGAGCTTCTGTTAATCCAGCCATCGCTGCCCTTTGTGTTTTCACTCATTACATAATTGGAGCTGGCGGAGGGTGTGAGGCTACTTGGATTAATAGAAATCAAGCTGACATCACCTAAAGTGCTGCTGAACGTAAATGTTGTGTCGCCAGCCTGATTCAACCTTGAACCGCTCACAGCTATATCGCCGGTGTTAACGTTTGGTAACGCCACAAGGGCAGCCTGAATACTGGCTATGTTAGCACTGAAAGCAATGGGTGCCGTTGTATATCCATCGTAAGTCAAGGTAAAATTGCCGGCGGTCGCTACGGAAGTTTTTGCGAGCTTTTGCACCTCGCCAACTGCTGAGGTCGAAGGAAAGCCATCCACCTTGATCTTTGAGTCTTGAGCTGATTGGGTCTCGGTGAAGTTCGACTCCGCAAAACCTGTAAGGTTTGCAGTAGTGCTTCCACCCTGTGTTGAACGGCTGATGATAGGAATATCCAGGGTTGATGAGCCGGAGCCGGGATTATAAGTCAAGGTAAGTTCCATCTGGCTTGTGCCGCACGTATGGTCCGTAAGACGTATCTCGCCGTTGACTAAGGTTGCTGTGGCACGGCCATCAAACGCATCATTGATCTCTGAAATTAGATGACTTAGTCTGGTATTGCTGGTAATGACAAGCTCACCACTTACAGCATTACCATTATGGTCTTTGCTGTCTATGCTGCTTATGGTAATCTTTTCGCCACTAACAAGCGTCCCGCTGAACTGGTCGAGCTCTATGATCTTGGAATTAAGTGTGGCATTATCATCGTCAACCGTAAAAGCGGATTGAGCCTCGTGGACTTCTGTGTTACTTGCGTTAATGAAGATTGTGTAATCCGAGCCGGCACTATTGCCATTCAGAACCAAATGATAAGCACCATTATAATATAAAAGACCCGCGGTAACACCGGGATTGTTCGCATCATTATTGATTAGACCTATCAGCTCCTCCAATGTAGTAGTCTCGGTGGTTGTTATTGCTGTTTCCTTATGGTTGTATGAATAAACAAATGTGCCGGCTCCTACGCAATCCTCGGTGTATTCGAGCCCGGTTGTGTGAACCCATCGCTCGGCGGTGGCCAACTGGTTAATTTCCACCGAGTGATTACCTTCAAAAGCGCTATAAGTGGCTTCGGCTGTTAATATATCGCTGTCACTGGAGGAGATTTTAAAAGCACGCAGCTCCTGAGAGTCTGAAAGAGCCTTAACCGAGTTTCTCAAGGACTCAAGTTTTGTCTGCAGAGTGCTAAGGGCATCTTTCCTTTCCTCCCAAAGGCTTTTTCGATCCATGTACATATCGCGCGTACGTTGTTCAACAGCCATTAGCTGAGAAATAATTGTATTTGTATCAATCCCTGTTAAAAGACCTGGAAGCTGAATTGTTGACATTTTATCTATTATCCGCTTTATATACTTTTTCAAAGATTGTAACAGACATCCTTGAAGGTGCTATTTCAATATTTATTATCGCTCAAAAACGCTTCTGCTTTAATCGAAATTCAAATATTCTTGAAGCTCGATAGGGTTATGAGTTCGTAGTTCGTAGTTCATAGTTCATCGTTGAACTATCAACTATGAACAATGAACGAACATTCCATTCAATCACATATAATTTCGATAAGACTCAACAGTCTTTATAACCCTATGGATTTGGTGTATCCTTTCAGCCAGATCTGCTTTCTGAGCAGTGAGCGTCAAGCACAAATCTGCATACAATGTTTTAATATGCTCTCGCCGATTATTTGTTTCATTCAATTGCAGGATTCCAGTCTGTGCGATTTCTTTAACGAGCCTGTCGGCTTGGTTGGTTAGCTGCTCTAAATTGTTAGCACTGCCTCGATGAGACAGCCTTATTTGCTTTTCCAGCAGGTTTTCAAGCTCGTCCAGAGGATTTGTCTTTTCATACGGAATCATGAACTGTCGCTTTTACCGGGTTTTAGCTGCTGCCTGGTTTTGTTGCGCTAAATTGTGCTCAACTTCTTCAAGAAGGTTGGCTGCATCTTGATTAGCACGGTCTATCGCTAAAACATCCATCAGGATTTGTCGTGACCGCTCAAGCTGGTCGTCTTTTATATATAGTGCCGCAAGAGAGAACAAAACAGCGGTGTCACCAGGGTGAATTTTCAGATACTCCTGCAGGTAGAAAATAATCTTGCCAAACGAGCCCATCTGGCAGGAGGTCTGGAATAATCCCAAAAGCGCCGTGATATTGTCACCGTCAAGCTCGAGACATTTCATATACTGCTCAAACGCCTGCTGGTAATCACGTCTTTGCTGATATACCATAGCCAGGCCAGTCTGTGCCTTGGCACAGCCTGGGTCGAGCCGGCAGGCAACTCGAAAGGCGATTTCAGCATCATCAAGCAGATTCTTTTGTAAAGCTATGACTCCAAGGGCGATGTAAGATTGCGGCTCATCAAGTCCCAAAGAGGCAGCCTGCTCATAACAGCGCTGTGCCTGGCCGAAGTCATTGATAGAGGTATAATAGCTGCCGAGCTTCTGTAAATATTCATAATACAGATTTCTGCCGTTCTCTTCATTACCACCTTCTCGCACCTTATCCATAGCAATCCTCTTCTAATTAAATCCCGCAACCGTTAATTGTTATGAGTTCGGTGTTCATAGTTCGTTGTTCGTTGTTCGTAGATTGTCGATGAACTATGAACGATAAACAGTGAACATCACATGAACGATAAACCAATTAATTACAAATTCCGTGCCCTTATCAAAAATCCGCATTTATTCGCCTTTTATAGGACTATATTCTGAAAGTGCATAAATATCAGACACCTAAATTACACTAAACTGCCCGGCATCATTCTATAAAATCCAGCAGCGACATAGACATAAGCTTTGCAGCAACCGATAACGACATTTGATATAAAATTTCACGCCGAGAAAGGTCCATAGCCACTTGAGCAATATCTGCCTGCTGCAAACGGGTTAATTCATCCTCGCTGTTATATTGTATATTCTCAAGATTGTCTTGGAGATTACCGAGGAATCCTATCCTGGACCCGACTGATACCTGGGTTTGTACTAAAAGTTCGTTTACCTCCTGAAGCGATTCCAAAGAGTTTCCCAGCAGCTCCTGCAATTGATCATTCGAAAGCTCTTTTTTGTTCTCCAAAATATCCCGTATGCTGATAAGCGTGTTGAATACATCGTAAGTTCCATGGACACTGACCAAATCTGCGCCGGTACTGTTTATTTCCGTGCTGTCAACGTACAGGACTTGCCCGGTTCGCGAATTAGTCACAGCCTGATTTGTATCTCCACCGACCGGCACGGTGACGAAGCTTGCGCCATCATCTATAGAGAGCTTGTAATTGGTGCCGTCGTAAGTTACTAACAGCCAGGTGTCACCGGTGATGCTGGATGTCCCTGTGCCGGCTTTGGCACCGGTATGCGAGAAAAAAATCGGAGCGTCACGATTAGTCGAACGAAATATATCATCGCCTACGTAAAAGGCCGATGATGTCAATCCAGGAGCCACCTCAACATTTAGTTGCTCGGCGCTACCCTGATATGTTACTTTAGATATTTGTCCATCGGTGCGCTCCGCTACATAAGGCGCCGACGTTGTGTTGCTGCCGCCAAAAAGGTATCTGTTCGACTGCTTGGTATTAGCAAGCATAACTATCTGCTCGAGTATGCTGTTGATTCCTTCTGCGACCCTCTGCCGGCTTTGCTCACCATAGGTGCCGCTGGTAATTTGAGTCATCTGTTTTCTTGCCTCGACAAATTCGGATATAATATTTTCAATAATGGTTGATGAAGCCCCCAAAAAACCTTCCATATCCGACAAATTATTTATGTAGTTCTGCGTGGCACTTTTCTGAGAGTCAAGACCTAAAATTCGATACGCATCAGACGGGCTGTCAGAGGGCCGATTTACCCTGTTCCCAGTGGCTACCTGCTCCTGCAGCCGAGACATGGCCTCGCTGTGCAAAGATAAAGCAAAGCTAACATTATCGTAAATGCTGCTCAATGTTCCACTCATTTTTCGTCTCTCGTCTTTCGTCCCTCGTGATTTGAGGGACGGATTCAAATTATTTCCATAATGGTTTGCATTGATGATTGAATTGTGGTGAGGTATTTGGCCATCGCCTGAAACATCTGCTCGAAAATCAGCATTTGCGCGGCTTCGTCATTGATATTAACGCCGCTTATCTCATCGCGTTTGCCAACCAGATTTTGGACCATGGTTTCGAGATTATCCTGCTGCATCTGTCTAACGGAAACTTGCTGGCCCACGTTCACAACTATCTGGTTATAAAACTCACCAATAGTCCTGCCACCCAAAGCTCCTTGTGCCTGGTTCTTCAAATCCGCAAGGCGAAGAGCATTTGTATTGTCCGTTAAATCGGCCCCCTGAGACGTGGCTATCCGCCCCGGCGAATCGACCAAATCGGAACAGACCGCAATATCCGCAGCACAACTGCCTGAAAAGAAGGTATTAATTCCAAGCGCAGCCAGTAGGCCTGAAGTATCAGTGCTGGAATAAACATCGACCGTAAAAGAGTCACCGGCATTTAAATCACCGGTGCTTATGGAGATTTTAATGCCGTCTCCTATATCGAGCTTGTCACCTGCTGCATAACCGGCACCGACATTGATGGTGGTTACCACCTCGCCGGCGCCATTTCTCACCTCGAGCCAAACGCTGCCATTGCCCACTGTGCCTCCGGCTGTTACCGTAAACGTAAAGGTTTGATTTTCGCTGCCTTGGTAAAGACCCGTTACAGATATAGAAGGCGGCGTCACCGCGGTAAGATTGCTCGTCGCAGGCTCTGGTAAAACAGCAGGAGTAAAATCAAATTTATAGCCGGCCTCGGCCTGGATATGCAGCCTCAACGAATTCACCGAAGCATCTAAACCTGGAATCGCCGAGATAGCTTCGGCAACGGTGCTAAGTGAATCAGTTGCGGCGCTAATATTAATTTTATGGCGTGTCACTTCGCCGGTACTTGTATTTGTAACTCTTATATATATTTTGCCGTCACTTGCCGGCGTGTCAAGGTCAGCGAGATTTTCACCGGCCTTGCAGCCGGTCAGCTCGGTAAATTGTCCCTGTGAACCCAATGCCTGAACATGTAATTGATTAATCTGTTGTATGATAACACCAGCCAAAGTGTCCATATCAGTGTGAATATCATTGATAATCTGGTTTCTTAATGATAACAATCCACCGAGCCGGCCGCCTTGAACGCCAACGTTATAATTATGCGAGCCGGCAGTGGAAATACCGATATGGCCGTTTTCATCCAAACCTACCTCCAATTCGTTATAAGATTGCCCTGTCACTACCGGCACGCCGGCAATAATGACATCCACACCACCATATTGCCTGTTTTGAACTTCAACACCAACAAGTTCTGATAAGGCAGTTATTCGCTGGTCTCTCTGGTCACGCAGATTGTTGGCTTGTCCCCCGCTTATTTCTGTTCTTTCTATGTTGTCGTTAAGCTCAGCTATCTGTTTTATAAGTGTATTAATCTGGGCGATGGTTTCTTCGGCTCCCAGCTGAATCTGGCTTTCCAGCCTGGTCAGGAAATCTCCCAAATTTCTGAATTGACCGGCTAAATTCTGACCGGCAGTTACAACCTGGTTTTGCCAAACAATCTCGTTAGGATTGGCACTAAGATCCTGCAAAGCGGTGAAGAATTCGTCTATTGCGGTACTTAAACTGCTGCCGGACGAAAGCTCCCCAAAGGCGGTTTCGATAGTTTGCAGAGTGGTAAGCTCGCAAGTATTGTGTTCCGACAAAGACTTTTGTCGAATTATCTGCTGCTCTAAGAGATTGTCAATAAGCCTGACAACTCCGTTGACATCGACACCGCCACCAAGCAACAACGAGCCAACCTGAGAAGAGTATGCCGGAGTAAGCTCTAATCTCTGGCGGTGATACCCTTCAGTTGCTGCATTGGCAACATTATTGCCTATCACGTCAAGAGCACTCTGGGCTGCGTCGATACCGCTCAATGCTACAGAATAATCCTGCATCTGGTTACTCCATTTATTTCAAATCAAATTGCTCTGTCGAAAACAATGCATCTTGTCATTTCGAGCGAACCGAAGGTGAGTCGAGAAATCTGCTATTAGTAGAT
>CAZIED010000006.1:0-23644 GCA_964538525.1 uncultured Pirellulales bacterium
GTTTATCGTAGTGGTGTTCTGACGCTGTTCCTAATATTTTTATTCATGTTGGAACTCTTTTCAATTGTTTTTGCTCGGAGCCGATAGTTTTACCGGTTGCCGGTATTGCACTTATGATGTCCGGCGAGACGATACCGCCGGAGAGTATCATTTTGAATCCTTCTTCGATTGTAAGGTTTGTCTCGGTGACCTCGTCGGGCGGAATGATTTCGAGGAAACCGGTGGTCAAAATTGGTGCATGTGGTACATAGACTTTGTAAAGAAACTCGCCTGATGGTCCCTGTATGCGGCCGGTCAAGAATCCAACGGCTTTGAAGCCTGGCCGGGGAAATTCTACCAAAACAACCGATTTGAATGCGGCCTTGTCAGGCATTGACACAGACTCGATGACCTGTTTAGAGGCTGAGTAAATCGTCCGCACAAAAGGGATTTTCTGCACCAGCTTCTCAGCGGCCTTTAGTATTTGCTTGCCCAGTATGCGCTGGCCTATCTCGCCGACAAGGTACACAATCGCAAGAAGAACGAAGATGGTAAAAACTATTACGCAAAAAGTCGTTAAGGAATCGGGTAAGGAGTCGACCAGTGGGATTAATGATAGCAAGTGTAAAATGCGGATTATGATTGGCTTGACAAGACCGGCCACCCAGCCAAAAATCCACCGCATTACAAGCAATGTCACGCCGAACGGCATCAGCAGCAGTATTCCTGACAAAAGGCGGTTGGTTACTTTTTTCCTTATCCTTGGCCATATTGTTTTTTGTTGAATAGCCATACTTTAGCTCTCCATTTGCTATCAATCACCGAAGCACGTGCCTACAGAACGAGCGGCCTTGATCAAGGGGTGGTTTAACGGTAAAGTTCTTGGGCCACCAGCGACCTTTTCAAGTGGGACATCAATAAGTTTGTTTCCTTTAACGGCAGCCATGTGCCCGAATTTACCTATCTGGATTAGTTCTACTGCTTTTGTCCCCAGGGACGTCGCCAGTATTCTGTCGAAGGCTGTTGGCGAGCCGCCCCGCTGCAAGTAGCCCAGAACCACCGTCCGCGTCTCGATGCCTGATGTTTTTTCAATCTGGTCTGCGAGGACAAAGCCTATGCCGCCGAGCCGAACCGGGTCGGCACTTTCCTTTACAATTTTCCGAATGACAACGTCTCCGCCTTTTGGCTTGGCACCTTCAGCGACAACAATTATCGTAAATCTCTTGCCTTTTCTGTTTCGTTCTTCTATTTTCTCAAGGACACTATTTATATCGTATGGTATTTCAGGGATGAGAATGACATCGCCTCCGCCGGCAATGCCGGAATGAAGGGCAATCCAGCCTGCGTGGTGGCCCATAACTTCGACAATCATAACACGATGGTGCGACTGCGCTGTTGTATGAATCCTGTCGATGCCTTCCGTAGCAACGGCGACGGCGGAATCAAAACCAAAAGTTATATCTGTTCCTCTTATATCGTTATCAATCGTTTTGGGTACACCAACTATGTTAATCCCATCTCGATATAGTTTTTGTGCTATGCCTAACGTGCCGTCGCCACCGATGCAAACAAGACAGACTACACCGAGCTTTTTTATATTACGAATGGAAGTTTTCGATAGGTCTTTGAACTGCAAAACTTCACCTTTTTTGATTGCGTATCTATAAGGATTTGCGATTTTGGATGTGCCGAGTATGGTTCCGCCGAGTGTCAATATGCCTGAGACTTCGTTGTAAGCAAGTTTTCTATATTTGTTATTGACAAGGCCGTGGTAGCCATCTTCGATGCCGATGACTTCCATGTCATCTTCTAACATGGCTTTTTTTGCGACCGCTCGTATAACGGCGTTTATTCCGGGGCAGTCGCCTCCGCCCGTTAGGATTGCTATCTTGCTTCGGCTTGCTCCCAGGCTCGGCGTAGGCCTTCGCCGAAGCAGGCCGCCAAGACGAGTCCGGTTTTTATTTGCCATTATTGCACCTTACCAAAAGAGTTTTGAGTTCTTAGTTTTGAGTTATGAGTTAAACTAAAAAACTTAACACTCAATACTCAAAACTTTTTTACCAGTATATGCAAATAACTGGCGAATTCAATGCAAAAAAGTTTGGAACAGGAATCCAGATTTCAGAAAAATCGGTGTTGATTTGTTCCCTCGATCGCACTTAGAACAAGGTTAACCAGTGTCTAAAATAGAAAATTTCCGTTGATTTTTCCGACAATTCCTACGATAATACATTTAATAGCGGAATTTCAGCATTTGATTAGCACTAATAACGGGTAAATGGTTAAATGGTAAGTGGTTAATATTTCATTGTTCATTGGCGAACAACGAATAATTAACAAAGAACTTAAACGCAATACGCGTCACGCAAGACTTTATATGTCTCGCCTTTGCGTAGCCGCTTCGGCGGAGCGAGGTTGGAGGCCAGGAACGGCAATTATTCAAAGAGTCGCGGTAATTTGTTAATATAAAGATGCGGCCCCCCTCGCCCTACGGAGGATGTGATAAGTTGCTATGGAAACGTGATTCAGGACAATGGTTCGGACTCCTGCAGCCCCGCGGCGTTGGGAATGTAGCTATTGTTATAATATATTGTTATAAAAGAACTTACGAATTTCGTGAAAGGCACCTAAATTTGAAGTAAGGTGAGTTGAAATGTTAAAGAGAGTATTTTCAATTTGTTTCTTCGCAGTGCTGGTTTTCGGTTTAAGCCAGATGCAGGTTAAGGCACCAGGCCAGACAGGGCAGCCCTGGGTTTGGTTGTTGCTCTTTGATACTTCAGGCAGCATGTATGAATCTTTTGGCGGCACGACCAAATTAGATTCAGTACGACAACAATTTGATAAGGAGTTCGTAAGCCAGAAAAACCAAATTATTAACAATGAAGCTGCTGACCGCGGCCTATTAGTTTTTGGTGAGTCTTGTGATGCTCCACCTCCTACCTGGGGGCTAACGATAGACGAGATAAGCTCTCGACTTTGGCAGTTGTTCCCTGCGAATAGTACACCTCTTGCGGATGCGCTTCGCGAAGTTCAAATCGCTCTGGTTGACCAACGGAACCAGGGTCGCCAGCTTAGGATGGTCTTGCTATCCGATGGGTTGGAAA
This sequence comes from uncultured Pirellulales bacterium, assembly GCA_964538525.1. Classification (GTDB taxonomy): domain Bacteria; phylum Planctomycetota; class Phycisphaerae; order Sedimentisphaerales; family Anaerobacaceae; genus CAZIED01. The sequence goes on from CAZIED010000006.1 coordinate 3,084, forward strand.
CATGTGAGTCTTTGGAAGCTGTCAAGGATGCTGCAAAGGCCGTAGGACAAGAAAAAAAATTAACTCCTGAAAATTTAAAAGCCAAAATATACGTGGTCTTCATCACCAATGGTATTAGAGAATTTTCCTCTATCAACTCCACTTATCAAGCAGCCAGCGTTGGAGGCGTAGGCTATGGAGATATGCTGGGTGCATCGCTCCTTCTCCAAGATCAGACTGAGTTCCAAATGCTGGAAGAACTCGCCAATTTGATGCAAGCAGACACAGTTTCACTGGTAACCACGGAGCAAGAATTAGCAGTTGCAATGGCAGGAGTAGCTGTGGCAAGTGCATTTCAAGCCCCTCCTGAACTTGGTCGGTTCTACGCCAGTCGCCAAATAGGCCCTATTCTAATAAACAGCTACCTCAGTGATGCCAGAGGGGATAATGATGGCATCATTGATCCAAATGAGTCCGTGGAATTGGGTTTCCAGTTTGTCAATACCCTTGATCAAGTTGTCCCAGCGGTAGAATTTGATGTGAATCTTGTGCCGGTATCCGGTATCAGATTGCATGGAGCTTACGAATCTATTGGAGACCTTGAACCAGGATCCATATATTCCATAGGAGGAATTGAGGTAGGTATAGAAGACAGCGTGGAATTACTCACCCGCTTCAATATACAACTTGTTCTATATTCTGCTGGTAGCAGATTGGGAACTGTAATGTTCGTATTTGAAGTGGGGTCAAGGGTGTCGCCTCCTCCGGTTGTTCCCTTCGCTGTCTCTCTTATCCCTCTACATCCGGCACCTGGGGAGCCGTATCAAATTTGCGTTGATACAGTTCCTCCTCAGCCTGGCCTCCGTATCGAGCTTCATATAGGTGGAACTGATGGATTTGAGTGTACAGATTCTGGTGTTACTGATGCGGACGGCACCATCATCTTCCCCACACAGGACAGCAGCTGCGATCTGGAAGATGGTAAGATTCTTGGAGGAGATGCAGGCGTAATCGAAACGTTTACCGTAAGAGCACCTGAGATCCACTGGGAGGAGAAGTTTACTTTCACATTCCGCACGTTCTAAATGCAACCTTGGAAGAGGTATAGTGATAATCGGCAGGTACAACAGCATGCCAATTACCATAGGTCGACGAAATCTGTCTTCTGTGTTCTTTTTTCCGTCTATTATCCCGGCCACGCAGGTGGACCGGCTAAAGTAGCAGTTTTCTGTTCAATTTACGTTGCAGGTCTTTTAGGCGGTTGGTTTCGTCGAAGCCGAGCAAACCTGCTCTATCGGCTGATTCCCAAACATCTCATTGCACAAAGCAAATTTCATTAGACTGCATCTGGAATTATAAAAGGCTCACGATAGTTGCGTTTGATAAACATATTCGCCAGGATACTGTTCTCACCGGCAAATTGTTCCTTTTCAGTGTCCATTGTCAGCATCGGCCCCATTATGATAGGCTCTTTTTCGAGGTCCACCTCGTTGGCTTTAAGGTGTTTAACCATTCTGTTGAATGAGTCCATCAGCTCGGCATTATCCCCGACAGTTTTTTTGATTTCATCAACCGACATGTTCTTTCCAAGTCGATAGGAGATATTGCCAATATGACAGAGAGCAGCGGAGATGTGACCAACTTCAATGTCGGCATTGAGGTCACTGACCTTGCGGCTGCGTACTGCATCGATGAAGTTTTGATGGTGTCCGCCGCCGCCGCTGCCTGCAAACTGCTGGATTCTGTTTCCGTCATTATCATATATCCAGCCGCCTCCTTCACCGGCAGCGAAGTAGCCTTTTTCACATTGTACGACGACGCCGATTCGGATGGTACGGTAGTTGTCCATGGCCTTATCGTCTTTTTTGCGGGGTAGTCCCCGCACCTCGAAGATTAGCGGAGCCGGTTTATAATCAAAGAACACTATCTGAGTATTGGCTGTCTCGGCGTCATCAACATAGCCGAACCGGCCGCCGATGCAGATTACACGCTGCGGCAGCTTTGGATCACCCAACGCCCAGCGAGCCTCGTCCACCTCGTGAACTCCCTGGTTACCGATGTCACCGTTGCCGGTATTCCAGACCCAATGCCAGTCGTAATGCAGACGCTGCCGCATCAACGGCACCATGTCAGCCGGGCCGCACCATAGATTATAATCTACCGATTCCGGAACCGCTTGCGGTCCATTGACCTTACCAATACTTGGTCGCTGTTTGTAGCAGAAGCCGCGTACCCAGAGAATTTTTCCTATATTTCCCTTATTAATATATTCATAAGCGTTTCGGTACGCCTCGGAGGAGCGTCTCTGGGTGCCAACCTGTACAATGCGGTTATACTTGCGGGCCGCCTCAACCATTTTCCGACCTTCCCATATTTCGTGTGAGGCGGGTTTTTCAATATAGACATCCTTACCTGCCTGGCAAGCCCAAACCGTCACCAGCGAATGCCAGTGGTTCGGAGTAGCGGATGTAATCGCATCGATGTTCTTATCGTCCAGGAGTTTGCGAACATCCGTGTATCCGGCGACTTGCTGATTGTTTTTTATGAAGTTTTCGAGATGATTATCTAAATGGCTCTTGTCTGCGTCGCATATAGCTACAATTCGCACACCGGGTAACTTTCCAAAGTTTTTGATGTGGCCTCCGCCTTGGCTACCCGTGCCGACGACAGCAAGGCGGATGTCATTGTTCGCACCACGCACACGTGAAAATGGCGCTGCCAAAGTCATAGCGACGCCGGCAGCCATTGAACTTTTTAGAAAATCTCGTCGTGTTATGTTACTCATGAGATGTCCTTTCATTTAGATAAGAATGGTGGGGGGCAAGCCCCACCCTAATATTTTATTGCCGCATATTCGCCGTAAAGTTCTTTTACTTTGGCTTGTTCAGAATCTCCTTTGTGAAAGTAGAATCGATAGCGGAAAGTCACGCTGTCGCCGGACTTAATAATTAAATCTCCGGTACCGGCGGGTTTTTTTTCAAAATCGTGTATGCCAAATGGATTAGCAGCAAACAATCCATAGTAACGGACATGCCACCATGTCGGATGTCTCGGATTCTGCGGATGGTCCAAAATAGCAACCCCAACTACCTCACCCTTTAATGGACCGCAGTAATCGCACCATGCTGCGCGTTTGCCCCAGGTATCGTTGTCACGGCGACCTTCACTATTGATGATGTGACCTTTGGCGACTTTGCCTTCTACTCGCATCGTTTCTGCAACGCGTATTGCCATTGTGCCTTCTTTGGTGTCACCGAACGTCACATCGCCGTTGGAAGCATGAATAGTGACCTCGAAATCCATAATTCGGCCTTCCGGCTGATTGTAAAATCTATATGTCCGTGTATCGGTGCAGATGATTTGTCCGCCGGCTGCCACCCAATTATTTTGCGACCGGATGATGCCCACATCCTGGCCGGAAGTGACTTCGAGTAATTTGTCGTGAATGATTTTGCCGTTTTTGCTGCCGTCAGTCCAAAAATCGTGGCCGTTCACCGCTCCGTGGGCAAACCACAGCGAGCGATGATGGGGATGGTCGTGCTCTTCATTTTCGCCCTCTTTCATCGGCCAATGGCGTGTAATATTTGCTCCCGTCGGCCCTATGAGGGGATAAAAATATGGACGTGGAATATTATGAATATTATATTCGGTGAAAAGCTGACCGTTAATCTCGACTTTGACCTTCTCTGGCAGCTGCGTTATTACGACGCCTTGTCCGTTTGTCGTCGGCTGTTTTGAATCTGCCTGCTGTGCCTTTGCAATCATTTGCTCAAAGACCTGTCGCTGCTCATTCAGCGCCTTAACAGGGTCTTGCGGATTGGTTCGGCCTTCAAGGAGTATCCAGCCGGTGTAATTCATTTTCACCAGCAGGTTCATCAATTCCTGATAGGGGTAATCGCCGATGTTCAGCTCCCGTACATGAACGGTTTGGCCAAATCTGTCCTTCACCAGGTTGAAGTTGTAATCCAGCCCGGAGCCTTGCAAGTCTTCCGAGTTGCAGTTCCAGCAAACGGTGACATTGGGATTGTCGGCCACATCCATAATCTTTTTGATTATAGGCAGGGGTGAGCATGAGCCATGAACCTCAAGCCGAATTTGCTGGCCATAGTCGGCAGCGAATCGGCCAAGCTCATTAAGCGATTTGCCGATTTGCTCAATTGTCTTTTCGGTCGGCACATTTTTCGGAAGATCATTTGGTTTAACCTTTACTCCCGAGCCGCCCACGTCGTGAGAGAGCTTTACATATTCTTTTGCTCCTTCAATGTTCTTTTTAATCGCTGCCTGGTCAACATAGTGAAAGGCAAAGTTTGTGCCTAAGCCAACAAGGATGACGGTACTATCCTCAAATCGCTTTCTGACTTCCTGTCGTTGTTGTGCATTAAGATTTGATTCGACGCCATGTGCGTGCTCCGTCCGCAGCTCTACTCCGAGAACGCCCGTTTTTTCGCAATTGACAATCAGCGTGGGTAAATCCCAATCCTTGGCCCAGAGATAGGTGACAAGTCCAAACCTCATTTTTGAGCTTGCGTCTATAGGAGCAAAAGCAAGCGCTTTATCAAGCGGGATAGCGATTACTGATGTGCCAAGATATAATGATTGTTTGAGAAATTCACGGCGCGTGTTGCCGGATATACTCATGATTTGTTCTTTCAATACAGATTTATTCGACCGGCCTAAATTTAGTTTTCGGCATTTTCTGAATAAGCATTGTCTTTGAAATAGGATGGTTATGTCAAGCTTAATTTGCTAAGACCGACGGAGAGTGTGTGACCAAGATTTGTGGCAGGCCTATGTCATTGCGAGCCCCTGCGTCTTCCTGTCGGAAGACAGGAGCAGGGGCGTGGCAATCTCAAACCTTGATGGCAAGAGATTGCTTCGGTCGCTTTGCTCCCTCGCAATGACGAAGACGGAAACAACCTGTCATAAGTTAAGTACTGTTATACAATGCCCTAAAAATTAGTCACACACGGCGGAGACAAAATATACGGCTATGGCTATATAGTTGAATTCGGAAATTTTATTTATTATTATGAACCTTTTAATAGTTGTAGTTGTAGAGTGTATTGGTATCTGGATGATGAAAGTGCTTAACTTATGAATATAAAAGCGCTTGCAGTCGTATTAATTATTCTTGCTCTTATTATTGCTGTTTTTGCAATCAGCCGGCTAAATGTGACTGGAAAAGCTGGTAGCGGCCTGAGCAAAGATTTTATCTATGATATTAATACAATCGCAAAGATTGACCCAAACCTGATTCTCTATGTAGAATCAGTCGAACCTATCGCCACCGGTTTTACAAGCTCTCACGCTATCGCTGTTGCTTTCAATGAGATGATTTATGTAGCAGGGGACAAAGCCGTCCGTATCTTTTCCGAGAATGGCCAAGTGCATCAAGAAGTAAAGCTTTCTGCTGAACCGAGGTGCTTAGCGGTAGCGAATGATAACAAGATTTATGTCGGTATGAAAGACCATGTAGAGATTTACGACCGTCAGGGTAATCGCCTGGCGGCATGGCAAAGTTTGGGCGATGATGCGATCCTGACGAGTATCGCAGTTTCTAATAATGATGTATTTGTTGCAGATGCAGGCGATCGAATTGTCATTCGTTATGATGTCAACGGCAACGTAATTAATTATATCGGCAAAAGGGATAGAAGTAAGAATATTCCTGGCTTTGTGATACCAAGCCCTTATTTTGACATCGCGGTTGGAAGTGACGGATTGTTACGAGCTGTCAATCCTGGTAATCACCGTATCGAAACATATACATTTGATGGCGACCTGCAGTTTCAGTGGGGAAGGTTTTCCACCGATTTGGAGGGTTTTACAGGCTGCTGTAATCCTGTCAATTTCGCCATACTTGAAGATGGAACCTATGTTACCTGCGAGAAGGGGCTGATTCGTGTAAAAATATATAGCCGGGACGGGAGATTTTTGGGTGTTGTAGCAGGGCCGCAGCAGCTGGTCGCAGGTAGTGTCTCGCGTATCTGTTATCTGCCGGCAGAGTGCCGGTCGGGAGGTTTTGATGTGGCAGCTGACACAAAGGGACGGGTTTTTGTGCTGGATACAATTAAAAATATCGTAAGAATATTCAGCAGGAAAAAGACAGAATAATGAGTAACGAAGGACAAGGGACAAGCAAGGGCGTTGCCAGACGCCATTTTTTGAGAGACGTTCTTTGGGGCGCATGTTTAGCCGGGATCGGTGGAATCGCCGGCCTTATTGGCCGAAAGCATTTCCAAAGCCGCATCGAAGGAAGCGGCGGGCCAACAATGTGCTGGCAGATCGACCCTTATAAGTGTGTCGCATGTGGCAACTGTGCAACTTACTGTGTGCTGGAAGAATCGGCCGTAAAGTGTGTGCACGCATACAAAATATGTGGATATTGCCGGATTTGTTTCGGCTTTTTTGGACCGCAGCCTTTTGATATTAATGAAGGTGCCGAAAATCAGCTTTGTCCGACCGGTGCTATAAAACGCACTTTTGTGGAAGACCCTTATTACGAATATACTATCGACGAGTCGCTGTGTATCGGTTGCGGCAAATGTGTTAAAGGATGTAATACCTTTGGTAATGGTTCGTTGTTTCTTCAGGTGCGTCACGACCGCTGTTTGAATTGCAATGAATGTTCTATCGCTGCAGCCTGCCCTTCGGGGGCGTATAAGCGTGTTCCTTCTCAACAACCTTACATCATCAAGAGGGTGGACCGCGCTTAATGTTACGTTTCACTTATATCATAATCGGCATATTCATATTTCTGAGATTAGGCAGTATTGCATCGGCAGTTGAGCGGTTTCCGCCGCCTCAGTTCGAGAGCGGCTATCAGCAGCCGGTTACAACGACACCGCCGGCTCGGAAGAACATTTACGAATATATAGATGTCGTTGTCCTTTTAGCATCTCTTTCTTTGTCTTCGTATCTGGTTTTGAAGAAACGCAGCCGACGGGCAATATTTGTTCTAATGGTTTTTTCTCTGCTTTATTTCGGTTTCTGGCGAAAAGGTTGTGTTTGTCCAATAGGAGCGATGCAAAATGTTTTCTTGTCGATTTTTGATACTCACTATGTCGCACCGTTTGTTGTAGCAGTGTTTTTCCTTTTGCCGCTTGTCTTTGCCCTCTTTTTTGGAAGGACGTTTTGTGCAGCAGTATGTCCCTTAGGAGCGATACAGGATTTTGTGCTGCTAAAACCCGTCACGATTCCGATGTGGCTGGAAAGCGGGCTGCGGCTGTTTGCGTATGTGTATCTCGGTACGGCGGTTCTATTTGCAGTCACCGGGAGTGCATTTTTAATATGCAGGTATGACCCATTCGTTTCGTTTTTTCGTTTGAGCGGAAACTTTTATATGCTTATGCTTGGGACCTGCTTTTTAGTGGTGGGTATGTTTATCGGTCGTCCCTATTGCCGATTTATCTGCCCTTATGGCGTGATTCTAAGGCAGCTTTCACGGTTATCCAGATGGCATGTCACTATCACTCCCGACCAGTGCGTGAAGTGCAGACTATGCGAAGATTCGTGTCCTTTTGGTGCTATTAGGGAGCCGACCGCTGATTGGCCTGGGCATATTTATAAAATAGCTAAAAAGAGACTGGCTATCTTCATCATTGTCTTGCCGATATTGGTTCTTGCAGGTGGGTGGCTTGGTTACGGTCTGAAGAATGTGATGTCACGCATGAACGCAACGGTCGGACTGGCTGAGCGCGTATATCTGGAGGAAGCCGGCCTTGTGCAAGGAATTACAAATGCCAGTATGGCGTTTAGAGCGACAGGGACAAACGTGCAAGAGCTTTACAAAGAAGCCTCAAATATCCGCGCTAAATTCGGTTTAGGCGGCTGGCTTCTCGGAGGATTTGTAGGGCTGGTAATTGGACTTAAGCTTATCGGCCTTTCCGTCTGGCGGCAAAGAACAGATTACCAAGCTGATAGAGCGAGCTGTCTGGCGTGCGGCAGATGCTTTAAATATTGTCCCAGAGAGCACGTCAGATTAAAGAGTGTTAAAGAAACAATAGGTCAAAGCTGATGCAAGGTCAGGTTGATAAATACGGCACAAATTCAGAAACTATTAGCTTATGGCACTACGGCGCGGCCGCTATTGCTATTATCGGTGGTGCGTTTTCTTTTATTGTTTTAACGCTGCTTATTATAAATTATTTTCAGACCAGCATCACCTTACCGAAACTTGAGGGACAATTACTGGTTCTAAAGGAAGAAATTCGTAATAAACCTGACAACCAGCAGCCCTTCGACATTGCTCAGGGTGGTGAGCCTGTCGAACCACTTTTGTCACAGATTCGACAGCTGGACCTGCAAATCAGAAGATACAGATTTCGCAGGCTGGATTTTTCTTATAAGGGGGCAATCCTACTTTTTTGTGGTGTGGTGGTATTGTTGCTTGGCGCTAAGTGGCTGGGTACTTTCAAAAAGAAAAAGCCTGCGCCGTATCCACGCTCATCTTTATGGGATGAGCAGGCAAAAAAAACAAAGTTAGCTCGATTGACCGTCATAACGGCCTCAGTAGTCCTTGTATTGGGAGTATTATCTCTTGCAATGATGCCGAGTGTCGATTTTGTTCAGACAGATTTGAAAGATGCTTCGTATTCCTATATAGGGCAAACAAGCAAAAATTGGCACTGCTTTCGGGGCTTCGGCGGTAGTGGAGTAAGCTATTTTACAAATATTCCCGCAAGCTGGAATGGCAGGACAGGCGAAGGAATTCTTTGGAAGACTAGGGTTTCTCTGCCTGGAAATAGCTCACCGGCAATTTGGGACGACCGCGTTTTTCTTTCCGGCGCCACCAATAATAATCAACAGGTCTATTGTTTTGATGCACTATCCGGAACGCTCTTGTGGCAGGGCGACTTGTCACGGAGTAGCATAAAAGAGGCGGAAGAGGCCGGCTTTGCCTCGCCTACAGTAGTCACAAACGGTAAGCAAGTATGTGCCATTTTCGCAACCGGCGATGTAGGTTGCTTTGACTTTCATGGTAAAAGAATCTGGGGACGAAATTTGGGTGTACCCGACAGCGCTTATGGGTATGCCTCTTCACTTGCGATGTATCAGAATCTGCTTCTGATTCAATATGACCAGGGGAGTGTCGAGGACGGCAAGTCTAAGTTTATAGCTTTGGATGTTTCTTCAGGTGCGACTATTTGGGAAGTGAAACGGCCGGTTTCCGGCTCATGGTCATCACCGATTGTAGCCGAAATCGGTAACCAGTATCAGATAATAACCTGCAGCAATCCCTGGGTTATCTCCTATAATCCTGTAAATGGGACGGAACTTTGGCGGGCAAAGTGTTTGAGCGGTGACATTGCACCGTCACCGATATATGCAGGTGGGCTGATTTTTGCTGTAGAACCTTATGCAGGCCTTGTTGCGATAAAGCCGGATGGACAAGGTGACGTCACTAAAACACATATCGCATGGAGTGTCCGTTGTAATGCTCCTGACATTTGCAGCCCTGTCAGTAATGGTGAGGTCATATTTTTATTGTCATCTGAGGGTCTGCTGAGCTGCTATAAGGTGGCAGATGGTGCATTGGTATGGGAGCAGGAATTGAGAGAAAATTTCCGAGCCTCGCCGAGCATGGTTGGGGATAAGCTGTATCTGCTTAGCGAAGAAGGTATCATGTTTATTGTCGGGGTCGGGGCCGAATATAAAGAGTTAGCCAGATGTAAGCTCGGCGAGAGATGCTATGCTACGCCGGCTTTTGCTGATGGACGTATATATATTCGAGGGCTGGAGAACCTATACTGCATCGGAAAGAAAGATTGATGGACCACATAGATTTGACATTTGTGGATAAGACTGTAGGTGAAATCGGCACCGGACAAGAAAAGGTGCTGGAAATCCTGCAGGCCATACAAAATCAATTTGGCTATCTGCCCAAAGAGGCACTGGAGCGTGTCTGTGAGCTGACCGATATTACGCCAGCGTCGATTGCCGGTGTATCTACCTTCTATAATCAGTTTAGACATCAGCCTGCTGGTCGCCATATTATTCATATTTGTGTCGGTACTGCCTGCCATGTGAAAGGTTCTGAGCGAATATATGATGCGTTTCGTCGGTACCTGGCGATTCCGGAAGGAAAAGATACGGACTCGCAAAGGCTGTTCACAATAGAAAAGATTGCCTGCCTGGGATGTTGCACGTTGGCACCGGCTGTGCAGATAGGGCAGCTGACATACGGACATCTCGCCCCTGACAAGGTTGAGACTGTAATCAGGGATTTTCTAAACTACGAACAAATTAGAGAAAGTCAGCAGCACCCCCGCGTCTTCCTGTCGGAAGACAGGAGCGGGGGCGAGATTCGTATAGGTCTGGGTTCGTGCTGTGTGGCTCGCGGAAGCGGAAAACTTCGTGATGCACTGGAACAAGCTTTGTTTGAAACTGGTATTAAGGTGGCAGTCAAACGCGTCGGATGTGTTGGTATGTGTTACCAGACGCCTTTATTGGAAGTGGTGCTGCCCGATAGTAAATCTTTTCTTTATGCAAGAGTTCAGCCTGAAGATGCCAAAGGCATTATACTGCGGCACTTCAAAGTACCCGGAGTCAAAAGAAGAATATCCAACATTGTTTCGTGCACGTTAGACAATATGTTGACCGGAACAAAGCGTGAGCCTGTAACGCGTTACTCAATCGATGTGCGGGATGAACCCGTGGCGGATTTCCTGGGCAGGCAAAAATACATTGTCACCGAGCATCGGGGGCGCATTGACCCGATTGACATCGATGAATATCTACGAAACGGGGGCTTTACGGCTTTGCGAAAGTGTATAAACGAGTTGAATCCTGAAGAAATTATAGCCGAGATCGAGCGAAGCGGGCTTCGTGGTAGGGGAGGTGCCGGCTTTCCGACAGACCTTAAATGGTTTGCGGTGTGTATTAGAAATTCTCCGCAAAAATATGTGATTTGTAATGGAGATGAGGGCGACCCCGGCGCCTTCATGGATAGAATGCTGATGGAGTCCTATCCATATCGCATTATTGAAGGTATAGCGATAGCGGCATACACGGTCGGGGCTGATGAAGGTAAATTTTATATTCGTTCGGAATATCCTCTCGCAATCAAGCGGGTCGGTCAGGCCATAGAAAACTGCAAGCGGCTGGGCTTTCTTGGTAGTAATATTATAGGCAGCGGTTTTTCGCTGCACCTGGAAATTGTGGCCGGCGCCGGTGCGTTTGTCTGTGGCGAAGAAACCGCACTTATGGCCAGTATAGAAGGCCGTCGTGGTATGCCGCGACTGAGGCCGCCCTATCCAGCGGAGCACGGCCTCTGGGGCCGGCCCACGTTAATTAACAATGTAGAAACTTACGCGGCTGTGCCCTGGATTATACGAAATGGAGCAGAGCAGTTCGCTAATCTTGGTACTGCTGCCAGTAAAGGGACAAAGGTCTTTGCGCTGGCAGGAAAAATAGCACGCGGGGGACTAATTGAAGTGCCAATGGGTATTTCCATACGCCAGGTTGTCCAAGACATCGGCGGCGGGATTGCGGGAGGATTGCGTTTTAAGGCGGTGCAGATAGGAGGTCCTTCCGGCGGTTGTGTCCCTGAAGAGCTGGCCGATACAAGTGTTGATTATGAGTCACTCAGGGATGTGGGGACGATGATGGGCTCAGGAGGCATGGTCGTATTGGATGAGTCGGATTGCATGGTTGATGTGGCACGGTTTTTTTTGGAATTCACACAGAATCAATCCTGCGGCAAATGCACTTTTTGTAGGATAGGAACTCGCCGAATGCTGGATATTTTAGAAAGGTTGTGTGCGGGGCAAGGTAAAAAAGGCGATGTTGAAGAGCTGCAGCATTTGGCTGAGATGGTAAAGAAAACAAGTCTGTGCGGGCTTGGTAAAACTGCACCCAATCCGGTTCTCTCAACTATAAAATATTTTCGAGGCGAATATGAGGCACATCTTGAGAAACGCTGCCCGGCTCGCAGGTGTAAGGCACTTATTGTATATTCTATAACCGATGATTGTATAGGCTGCACTTTATGTGCACAACACTGCCCGGCAGAAGCGATAGAGATGAGGCCGTATGAGAAACACCAGATAAATGTTGATAAATGTATTCGCTGCGGGACATGCAAGAGTGTTTGTCCTTCAGATGCTGTTGAGGTTCGGTAATATGCCTAAGCTGATAATAGATAATCGAGAAGTTGAGGTGGAGAGTGGCTCTACAATTCTTGATGCTGCCGAAAAGCTCGGAATCGAAATACCTACAATGTGCTTTTTGAAGGATTGTAAGCCTTCAACCAGCTGCATGGTTTGTGTAGTTAAAGTTATTGGGTTGGACTATTTAGTACCGGCTTGTGGAGCTGTCGCCCAAGAAGGTATGCTGATTGAAAGCAATTCGCAAGAGGTTCTTCAGGCAAGAAGGATGGCTTTGGAACTACTGTTAAGCGACCATGTTGGAGATTGCATGGGACCTTGTCAGGTAACATGCCCTGCCAATATGAATATACCGTTAATGATTCGGCAAATCTCGCAAGGCCGACTTCTTGACGCAATAGCCACCGTGAAAAATGATATTGCATTGCCGGCAGTGTTAGGGCGTATTTGCCTGGCACCTTGCGAGCGAGCATGCAGGCGAGCAGTCTATGATGATGCGGTTTCAATATGTCTTTTGAAACGATATGTAGCCGATGTCGATTTACATTCGCAAGAACAGTACTTGCCGCTCTGCAAACCCAAGAAAGAGAAACAGGTGGCCATTATCGGTGCGGGGCCGGCAGGATTAGCTGCTGCTTATTATCTTCAGCAGCAGGGTTTTAGTTGTACTATTTTTGATGAGCATGGAAAGCCTGGCGGAATGTTGCAGTATGCAGTATCGGAAAAGGAGCTTCCCAGAGATGTTCTTGATAAGGAAATTGCCATAATTTTTAAATTGGGCGTAAAATTTGAGGGCCAGACTCCTATTGGTGATGCAATATTAATGGACGATTTACGCAGTGATTTCGATGCTGTGTTTGTAGCTGTTGGGAAGCTCTCGCCCGGTGAAGGAGGCGCTCTTGGTCTTGAAGAAAATTTAGATGGTATAGCAATAGATAAAGTGACGTACGAGACGAGTTTGAAAGGTGTTTTTGCAGGGGGGGATGCAGTCCGTAAGCGGAGGCTAACGGTCCGTTCGGCGGCGGACGGAAAAGAGGCGGCGGTGTCGATTGGGCAGTATTTATCCGGCCAAAAGGTGGTTGGAGCCGATAAGCCTTTTAATACTCGAATCGGTAAGCTTAAAGATGGCGAGATAGAAAAGTTTATTGTGAATGCCAGCAAAGATAAACGAGTGACACCGATACAGGAGGATAGCGGCTTTACTGATGAGCAGGCCCGTCAGGAAGCGGCTCGCTGTCTGCATTGTGATTGTCGAAAGGCCCAAAGCTGTAAATTAAGACAATATGCAAAAGACTATGAGGCTGCACCAAGCCGGTATAAAGCTGAGCGTCGTTCATTTGTTCAAAATTTTCAGCACCCATCTGTAATTTATGAGCCGGGAAAGTGCATAGCCTGCGGCCTTTGCATACAAATTTGTGCCCAGGCCGGCGAGAAGCTGGGTTTGACATTTGTAGGCCGAGGTTTTGATGTTCGCGTGGCGGTGCCTTTTGACCGTTCTCTGGCAGAGGCTCTCGAATATGCCGCGAATAAGTGTGTGGCAGCCTGTCCGACAGGTGCATTGGCTTTTAATGAGAAATGAGCTTAATCCGCCTACGGCGGATAAAGTTTTAATTGACTAAAGTGCCTAAAGTTATTATCTTTAGCTTTATCGTACTTTAGTCACTTTTATTTTTTTGGAGTAAAGTAATGGAACGAAAAAAGATGACCGGTGTTTATAAGCTGGTAATGGTATTTGGGTTTTTATCATTTTGCGTCACAGCATTTAGCACTGCCTCCGCGGCGGATTGGCCTAATTGGCGCGGGCCAAATTATAACGGCATATCAAACGAAACAGGCTGGACGACAACCTGGCCGAAAGAAGGGCCCAAAGTGCTGTGGAATGCTTCTATTGGAAATGGCTTTTCTTCCATGGCAATAAGTTCCGGCCGGCTATATGCTATGGGCAACATCAGCGATAGAGACAATCTTTATTGCTTCGATACGGATAAGGGTACAGAAATATGGAAGCAATCCTATCCATGCCCTTTATTTGGCCAAAGCCATGAAGGCGGTCCGTCTGCAACACCAACGGTAGAAGCTGATGCAGTTTATGTTGCCAGCAGGAATGGTGATGTTATCCGTTTCGAGTCAGCGACAGGCAAAGTCGTTTGGCATAAAAATATCACGAAAGAATTAGGACTTAAACAGCCTACATGGTACTTTGCCAGCTCACCGTTTATAGCCAATGATTTGATTATTCTTAATGCCGGTACGAGCGGAGTAGCTCTTAAAAAGTCTGATGGCAGTTTGGCATGGGAAAATGGAAAAGGCGTGGCTGGATACGCTACTGCTGTGCCTTTCACAATAGGCGGCCAAAAATGTGTGGTGATAGCTGGAGCCCAAGAAATTTTTGGTTTAATAGCATCAACGGGAAAGGTGATATGGAAGAAACCTTGGAAAACAAGCTATGATATTAATGCTGCCGATCCAATAATTTCAGGTGATACTATGTTTGTTTCTTCCGGATATAGCACAGGCTGTGCGCTTTTCAAAATCGAACCCAACGGTCTTTCTGAGATTTGGCGAAATAAGAACATGCGCAATCATATTAATAGTTCCGTACTATGGGAGGGATTCATATACGGCTTTGACGGACAAGCTGGTGGTGGAGGTAAACTCGTCTGTTTGGACTACAAAACAGGCCAAATGAAGTGGTCACAGAAAGGAATGGACACCGGGAGTCTTTGTCTCGCCGATGGCAAGCTCATTATCCTTAGTGAAGATGGCAAGCTGGTTATAGCTGAGGCCTCACCTCAAGGCTTCAATGAGCTTGCATCGACAAAAATTTTAACCGGTAAGTGCTGGACTGTCCCGGTTCTTGCCAACGGCAGAATCTATGCGCGTAACGCCGATGGCCAATTAGTTTGTGTTGATGTCCAGAGCAAAAACTGACTCGATACTCGTTGAGGTCTCGCAATTTCGTATTTCGATATACGATATACGATATACGGTGAGCATCAAGTATCAAGCAAACTATTCACGCCTTTTTTGCACATAAAAACGATTTTTTGGTAATAAACTTGCGCTATTAAGCGTCTATTTACATGATTGTACGGGAAAATTCATGGTTTTTTGCTCTTAACACGTATTGTTAATTTGTATAGTTGATATAAGATAGCTTAAAGAGGTAACATAGGCAGGCAAAATGGATTCAAAAATAGGTAAAAGGAAAAAACTGGGTCAATTACTCCGTGAGAAATCATATTTGGATGAGTCGAGTCTTCAGGCAGCACTTGCAGAACAAAATGTTGAGCATCGGCCATTGGGTCAGATTCTGCTTTCGCTCGGATTTGTAACGCAAGCCCAGCTAAATGAAGCACTTGCACTTCAGACTGGGATAGAGAAGATAGATTTAGACAATATCTCTGTAGGTTCTGGGATTATTTCTCTTGTACCGGCAGACCTGGTCAGCAAATATCATATTTTGCCGTTGTGGAAAGAAGATGGGCGATTGGCCGTCGCCATGACCGATCCATTTCAGCCGAGGGTCAGAGAGGATTTGCGGTTAGTTAGCGGATACATGATTAAGCGGTATTTTGCGGTCCCTGACCAAATGGAGAATGCGATTTCGAAATTTTATGGAAGTAATGTGGCAAGGATGCTCGATAACCTTGCTCCGGCAGAACAGCAAGTCGAGATGGAGAATGGTGATTACACGGCCGCCAAGTTACAGGAATTAGCGAGGGAGCCGTCATTAGTCAATTTAGTGAACTTGATTATACTCGAAGCGATTGATGCTCGTGCGAGTGATATACATATTGAACCATTTGCGGATAAAGTAAAAATAAAATACAGAATCGACGGCATGCTTGTAGAGAAAACGCCCTCATCCAGACGGCTGCAGGCAGCGATTACTTCGCGAATTAAAATCATGGCCAATATGAATATCGCGGAGCGTTTTGTGCCCCAGGACGGGCATATTGAGTTCATAGGCAAAAACAGCAAGATTGACATCCGTGTCTCGACCGTACCAACGGTATTTGGCGAATCCGTTGAGCTGAGGCTTCTGGACAGGCGTGCATCACTGATAAAACTTGAAGATTTGGGAATGAACCATGAGAGTTTAGAAGGTTTCGTTCAATGTATGCGGAAAACACACGGTATTATACTCGTTACAGGCCCCACGGGTTGTGGAAAGACAACTACACTTTACGCAGCGTTAAATAAGATATATTCGCCTACATTAAACATAATGACGGTAGAAGACCCCGTGGAGTACCAGCTCGACGGCGTTAACCAAATGCCAATCAATCCAAAAAGAGGGCTGACTTTTGCCACAGGACTACGACATATACTTCGTCATGACCCCAATATTATAATGGTGGGAGAAATCCGTGACCGGGAAACGGCGGATATTGCGATTCGTGCAGCATTGACCGGACATCTTGTGTTCTCGACACTTCACACTAACGATGCAGCAGGTGCAGTCACCAGACTAATTGATATGGGCCTTGAGCCGTTCCTGCTGGCAAGCTCGCTGGAAGGTGTATTAGCTGAAAGACTGATACGCAGGATTTGTCCGGATTGTAAAGAGCCGTATCAGCCGGACGAGAGCCTTCTCAAAACTATGAACGGCTCTTTGAGACTAAGCCCGAATATGAAATTTTATCACGGTGCCGGCTGTAATAAGTGCTCGCAGACCGGAATGTCAGGAAGGATGGGAATTTTTGAGCTGCTGAGAATAACCGGTAAGCTGCGCGAGCTGATAGCAACAAAGCCGACGACCGAACAGATTATAAAAGCAGCACCGGCAGATTATATGAATATGATGCGTGATGGTTTCAACAAGGTTCTAAAAGGTGTTACCACGCTTGAGGAAGTTTTGAGGGTGGCCAAGACCGTTGAAGAGTATTGAGTGGAATGAAAGTTGCTTGAGGTTGAATTGTGAGCCAGTTCTATTATAAAGCGGTTAAGACAGCCGGCGGGCACATCACAGGAACAATTGAGGCCGCTGACCGTAGAAGTGCCATTGCTGTTCTGACTAATATGGGAGAGCTGGTAATAGAGCTGTCTGAAGAAAAGAAAAGCGAAAAGGCAAAAACGGAAGTTCGGCAGCACGTCAGCTTATCTTTGCAAAAATTTATTAAGTTTGGATCGCGAAGGATTACCGGTAAAGACATTCTCGCTATGACCACGCAGTTGAGCACCGCCTTGCAGGCCGGGCTTCCATTGCTCAATGGGCTTGAGCTTATCCGCGAGCAGCAGCACAAAATCGCAATGAAAGAAATGATGGCGGACGTCAATCATGCAGTCAGTTCAGGGCAGTCACTTTCTGATGCTCTGGCTAAACACGGCAATGTTTTCAGCCCACTTTATATATCTATGATTCGAGTTGGAGAAACAGGTGGTATTCTCGAACAAACTACGGCCCAGCTATCAACGATTTTGACCCGTGAGGAAAAGATTAAGGCTAATATGAAAACCGCCTCAGCGTATCCTATTTTCGTGTTGTGCATAGGGCTTGTGTCCGTAACCATCATAATAACCTGGATACTACCAAATATTTTGGCCACGATCAGCGGCGGCATTGCGGCAATGCCGTTACCGACAAGGATACTGATGAGTGTGAGCAGTTTTCTAAAAGCTCTGTTCACAAGTTTCTATGGATGGGTCGCTCTTGGTCTGATTGTTGCCGGGCTGTGTTATGCAAGAAGATGGACTAAAACCGATGGCAGAATCAAATGGGACAGCTTCAAGCTGAAAATCCCCATTCTTGGTTCGGTTTTACGGGGCATCGCAGTTGGCAGGTTTGCACGAACACTTGGGGCACTAACCAAAGGAGGCGTTACTATTTTGGAGGCGCTTAGTGTCGTACGCGATACACTGGGCAATGAGCTATTGGGTGGGGAAATCGACATTGTGGCGGATAAGGTTAGGCGGGGTGAATCGCTGGCGGAGCCTTTGCGTGAATCGGGTTATTTTCCGCCATTGCTAGTTCAGATTGTTTCGATAGGGGAGCAAACCGGCAGGCTCGACGAGCTGCTGCTTAATGCAGCAGAGACCTTCGATACCGAGGCGGACTCGGCAATAAACAGATTTATGGCGATTTTCCCGCCGCTTCTGATATTGCTGCTGGCCTTGGTGATAGGCTTTATTATAGCTGCAACCTTGCTTCCAATAGTTGCAATGGAGCTTGGCGGAGGAACATTTTAATAGAATATGAACTTTTTATGAAAGGTTTCCAAATGAAACGCAAAAAGCGTAAAACGCAAGCCTTCACATTAGTTGAATTGCTCGTGGTGATTTTGATTATTTCCATGCTTGCTGCGTTTGTTGCTCCGAGGATGTTCAAAGGTCTCGGCAGGGCTAAGGTGGACATAGCGAGAGCCAAGATGGCAATTATTGAAGGTGCCTTGGGCCAATTTTATATTGACTGCGGACAGTATCCCGACGATTCCGAAGGATTAGAAGTGCTGCTGGTACCAAGCGCAGACATTGAAGAAAAGTGGAATGGCCCTTATTTGAAACGAAGTGATCTGCTGGACCCATGGAACAATCCATACATCTATCTGGCAGAGGGCGAATATAATGTCGGCAGCTTTGATTTAATAAGTTTGGGCGCCGACGGCATGGAGGGTGGTGAAGGCGAGAACGCAGATATAGTCAACGATTAAGGTGTAATTGGAAATGAAAAAGTTTTGCTCAAGATATACAGTCGGCCTAAAGCCGTGTGGCTTTACCATAGCAGAACTTTTAGTGGTTATAGTTCTTATCTCGCTTCTTGGTGGCATTGGCGGCGGAATTTATGTGGGGACATATAAAAGAATGTTGGTCGAAAAGGCAGCTGATGACATATTGCTCGCTGCCAAATACGCCAGAATTATAGCGATTGAAAAACAGAAACCTTGCAGGATGGAATTTGATTTAATCAATAATGGATTTCAGCTGACCCTTGATGGATTTGATGACAAGACTCGCCTGAGTCAGTCTGTGACTGTGCGTGATTTGTACTTTAAGCCGGTCAAATTCAGAGGCGACGTCGGAATCGAGGATATTCAAATTGTACCGTTTGGATCGGAAAATGAAACCAACGACGAAAAACAGACGGAAATAGTTTTTCAGCCGAATGGTACAGCACAGTTCGCTGTGATTACGGTAGGAGACGGCAAGACACATTACACGGTGAGTATCTCCGCGGCCACCGGCAAAGTTAAGATGTATTCGGGCACGGCTGAAAATGTGAAAATCGGCACGGTTGATTTGGATGCACAACAATGAAGAAGCTTAAAAGAGATAGCAAAGGTTTCAATCTGGTTGAGACACTGGTTGCCAGCGCCATTCTTTCCGGGACCGTGCTGGCCGTCGGGGCAATAAGCACCAGGGCTTTAACCGGCACAAGGCTTAACAGACAATATGAGATTGCATCGTTGTTGATAGATAGGCAGCTTAGTCTGATTGACAATATGGGTATTGATGAGTTTTTGGAGACGGAAAGGTTTGAAGGGGATATTTCTGATTATGAGCCTGGATATCGTTGGCAGGGGACAGTTGAATACCAGGGAATTGATAGTCTTTACATGGTTACAATGACGGTTACATGGGTCGATCGCAATCGCCCGTATAGCCTTTCAGTCCAAACGATGCTTAACGGCGTCAGCACGTACACTGAAACCGGTACAGAACAGACCTCTACAGGGCAAACAACCACGGGTCAAACCACTACAGGGCAAACAACTACGGGGCAGGTTAATACAGGGCAATAGTACTTGAATGAAAACTTTTGTTAGAAATACTGGTTTTACATTAGTAGAGCTGCTTGTGGCCTCAACTATAGGGGCGTTCCTTGTATTGGTGGCCGTAGGGACACTTCGTACTGTCTCAACCAGCGCCAAGATGGTCACGAACCATATTGATTCAACTGCCGAGGTGAGGTTTGCATCAAGTCTAATTGCCAGAGACCTTGCCAATATATTCCGTGACCCGAATTTCGCACATATTAAGTTTGTTGGCTCGACCGGGGATTCACAGGATAGTACTGCCTGTGACTTGACTTTCTACACCATTAATAGGGTAAAGGCCAGAGCAGACCAGCCGGAAGCTGACGTGTATGAGGTTGAGTATTATCTGACGAGGGATGAAGAACAATCGATTCTATTTCGTCGGCTGTGGCCGTATCCTGACCCCAATAGCCAAACCGAGCATGGCGGAGTCCTTACTATAATTGCCGAAGATATTGAGATTTTCGAGGTGAGATATTATGACGGCAGTGAATGGTCCAATGAATGGCCTGAGGACATGGAAACAGTTCCTCAATTAGTTGAAGTAAATATAGTTGCCAAGTCGCCAGAGAAGGTAAGTCCTGTTATAGAAACTTTCATAGTGAATCTCAAGCCTTTGGCAGATATGATCACCGCCTATGCAAGTGCTGCACAACAACAAAGTGCACAGCAAAGTGAAACTCAGCAAAGCCAAACACAGCAGAGCCAAGAGCAACAG
>CAZIED010000007.1:0-23178 GCA_964538525.1 uncultured Pirellulales bacterium
CTGAACCTGTCCTGGACAAAATATTTCCCTGCTTGTTCGTCACAGCCCTGGCAGGTTGAAGGCGTAGTAAAGACTTTAATCGAAGACGGTTTCTCAAGGGAAAAACTTTGGCCTGTTGAAAATAAAACAGTTGTCACCAATCCCGTTAAAGGCGCTCATAATAATAAATGGATGCCTATATTAAATAAATACGGACTTAATTTTACGCCATTGCCCGACGTCCAATGGGTTAAATATGAATTCAAAGATAAACTTTTAAGGTTGAATCAGATTTTTCCTGAAGGCATTGAGATACCAAAAATGTTTATAGGGAAAAATATCATCCATCTTCCGACTTTGAAAACACACGGCCACTCCCAAACAACGGGAGCGATTAAAAATGCCTTTGGAGGCCTGCTTAAAGAAGTTCGGCACTATGCACACAAATATATCCATGAGGTTCTGGTGGATTTAATGATTATGCAAAAGGAGCTTCATCCGGGGATTTTCGCAGTGATGGACGGCACCGTTTGCGGCGATGGAGCAGGACCGAGAACGATGATTCCCAAGATAAAGAATTTTATCCTCGCAAGTGCCGATTCTGTTGCTATTGATTCGGTCGCAGCCGGGATGATGGGCTATAATCCTATGGAGATTCCTTATATACGTATGTGTGATGAAATGGGACTTGGTAATGGCAATCCAAACAATATAGAAGTGCTCGGCGAGGACATCAAAGATGTGAACTTTGGCTTTACCACAAAAAAAAGTCTTGTTATCTGGGGCGACCAAATGCTTCGGATAGGCTTTTTGCGATTTCTTGAGAAGCCGTTGCTGCATTCGCCGTTAGTTGTTTGGGCGCCGTTTGCCTCGAATTTGTACCATGATTTTTTGTGGTATCCTACAATCGGCAAACGAAGAATCCGCAACTTTATGAAAACCGAGTGGGGGCGGCTTTTTCAAAAATTTTGAGCTTGGCTGTCAGTCGGAAATTGGTGATTGGTAATTACCAGTTACCATTCTCCAGTTACCAGAATGATAAAAACTGTTGTTTTTGATTTAGACGATACGCTTTACGACGAAATCGAATATTGCAAGAGCAGCTAAAGAAAAACAGATAAAACCTCCAACAGCGCTTCCGACAGCCGACAGGACCTCATCGACCGGCCCAACTAATTTTTTACCGAATATAAGTGCTGCAAATACAAATATATTTTTGGTCCAGTGCAGAGGCCGCATTGTTTGAAAAAATCGCATATATTTACCTTTCGTTTTTGGCCTAAAAATACCCAAACAGAGTTCGCCCTTCTTTACATCGACAATCAGAGCTATTTTTTTCAAATTATAACTAAAAAAGTAAGATAACGGCACAGATGCTTAAGAAATAGTGTGCTACATATTAGGATAAATCGGCAGGTTAAGTATTTAAAGTGAGCTAAAGTGACTAAAGTGTCTAAAATTATAATTTATAACTTTAGCTCACTTCAGGCACTCCAAATTTTAATCGGGGAAAGTAAGCAGATTGCAGATAGTCAAAAGCCAGCCATAATCCAACTATAAGAGGCGGGCTGACCATACGAAATGGATTTCAACCCGCCTCTCTGTTGCGAAATGCTCATTTTCTCTAAATTTATTTATTAGCGAAATCGCCTGTTTGCAATCGCAACGGTCATATTAATAACACAAGCTGCAAAAGTGTCAATTCATCTATTCTAATGTCATAGAAAGCAACTACATTCTTTATTTGGCATTAGACGAATAGTAACCCACAAATTACTGAAAAGGATTGAAAAAAGCTTATGAATCCTCGATACTTGAACCAGATTTGGTAACTGGTAATCGGTAATTGGTAATTGCATTCGTGGTACATGATTGTGATTCGTGGTTCGATTCACAATCCACTATTCACTGAACACAATTACCACCTCGAAAAACGAAAATCGAGATGCTCAGTACCATGAAAAATTTTTTTGGAGGTTAAAGCTGTGAGACTTACAAATACATTATCAATAATAATATTTGCTTGGTTGCTTTTAACCGTAAATGTAGGACCGGTATCATCCAAACAGCAGCAATCTTTCAACAGAAGAACGCCCATCGTGGAGGCGTATGAAACAACCCACAAAGCAGTGGTCAATATTTCCGGCGAACGCACCGTCAGATCCATTTGGCCGGAGTTCGACTGGCCGGATATGTTCGACTTCGGAGCTCCAAGATTTCGAAGGCCAGTGCAGGTGAAAGTGCTCGGCTCGGGCTTTGTTGCTCACGAAGACGGCTATATAATCACCAACGCACATGTAATAGAAGGCGCCAAGAACATCAAAGTAGCATTCAGCGATGGCCAGGAATTCCTTGCTACGGTGGTAAGTGCAGACCAAAGCAGAGACCTCGCCTTTCTAACAATAGAAACCAAAGACAAGCTTCCGTTCATTCATCTCGGAAGAAGCAATGACTTAATGATCGGCGAAACCGTAATAGCAATCGGCAATCCTTACGGCTATTCAAACACCGTTACCAGCGGCGTAGTAAGCGCGACTGGACGTGACATTGAGGTATCAGAAGGATTCTGGCTGCGCGGCCTAATTCAAACAGACGCCCCCATTAATCCCGGCAATAGCGGCGGACCGCTCCTAAATATCAACGGCGAGCTAATCGGAATAAATACCGCCATCAAGCCGGACGCGCAAGGCATCGGTTTTGCAATTCCAGTCGATACCCTGGCCAGCAGCCTTACTCAAATGCTTATGCCGGAAAAACTACGTCGTGCTCAACTGGGCCTGATAATGAGCAGAATGAAAACCGTCGGTGAATTCACCGGACTGGAGGTTGAGTCAGTCGTCAAGGAAAGTCCCGCGGACAAAAACGGCATATCCGCAGGCGACATAATTCTGGAAATTGACGGTAAAAAGCTTACCGGATTCATTGACTTCTATGTCAAAATGCTGCACAAAGAAATAGGAGAGCCAATAGTTATCAAATATATAAGGCCCAATGTTCTACGCCCACAGAGCCAGACGGTTAAACTGACACTGGAAGCAAAACCGCTGCCTGACGGCCGGCAGCTTGCAAGAAAATTCTTCCAGATGGAAATCTCGGAGCTGACCGACTCTCTCGCCAAAAAGTTTAATTTTGAAAGCGCGTACCCCATACTAATTATAACCGATGTGGAACGAGACGGCATCGCAGCCCAGGCAGGCCTTGCCGCCGGCGACCTCATCCTGCAGGTAAATAATACCACCGTGAGTGACCTAAAAGATTTTTCTCTCGAAGCAGAAAAAATCAACGAAGGGGACACCGTTCAGCTAAAAATTATGCGCATTACTTTAGGGGCTTTCGGACAGATGCAACGCATCAACACCATCCCAATAAAGGCTCAAAGCAAAAGAACAAGCCCTTCTCGATTTTCATGATATGACTGTATAGAATATCTAAGCTAGATTTGCCGCTAATACAAGGAACATTTAATCGAGCATTTCACTATCGTTTGCTCGATAGATGCCGAAAAACTTCGATTTTGCTTTCCCATCGATGTGAATCAACTCCGTTGGAAAGACTTCCGCTGTAGCGCATTGCCTCACGCCACAATTTCCGCACAAATCGAATTATACGCATATCACCGCCCCTTTATAAAATAACTAAATTATAATACCAAAAAACCGGCTTTAATTCAAACCCAAAACTCCAAAAAAATAATCTCTCAAGGCTATCTATCGATAATCAGGCTCAACAGCGTTTTTTATAGGACAATACACAAAAAATTTTTTAACATAGATGCCACCTTAGAATCGAAAATTAAGTAAATATGACCTCTTGCCGCCAAAAGTCCTCTCAATATAATGAGACTGATATACTGATTAACCTAACACAGATTCTATAAAAAATTTCTTTTGAATTGCCCGCTTCGAAAAAAATTCTCATTCGTGATGATTGTTCCTCGGCCTGTTTATCCTCTGCCTCATATCCCCGACTCGGCGTTTGGCAGGGATATGCCTTATCTCAAATCGGCCAGCCGTCCTTTTCTGCTCAGAATAAGTTTTTAGCGGGGAAATCCCTTTTAGCACCATCAAGGCATTTTCACACACTATTGCTGTGTTTCTATCGGGATTCTTAGCGCCATTCGATAAAAGCTCCAGCGCCGCCTTTTGCATCCTGCCACGCATTTTTCTCAGTCCGTATGCAGCGGCACTTTTTGTGTTTCTGGTTGCTCGACTAAACAGCGCCTCTTTGAGGATATCCAAACCATCATCCTGCATCCAGGAGAGATTAAAAGCCGCTCTGCGAGCTGTGCCGGAATGCTCAGAGTATAATTTTTCCCTGAGCTGAGAAAGAAGCTTTATAGACGCCTCATCCTTCTCCCTGCCGGAAGGCTTTCTTTTCTCCAACCTCATAAAGCCACCCACTTATGTACTCCTGTCTTCACTCCAGTTTTACAGGGAGCTGCGGGGTCGGCTTATAGTGCCCGATTTGCCTTGAACCCAGCATTTTCGCCTCCTGCTTTTTACTGCTCAAAGCAACTCTTGTTTTGACTTATCCGCCTTTAAGTGCGGCGGATGCTCCTGCCATCCATAGCAGCCTTTTCACCACCCATTTTGATTCAGTAAAAACCCCCACGCGAGACTTTTTCGTCTCATCCTATGGCGTAACAGCACCACGCCCAAATCCGCCCTTAAGGCGGGGGGTTTCCCCTCTGTTTTAATTGTTGCAGGATATGTTCCGCTTGTCAAACATTTTTTTATAAGAATAATTATTCACAGAGCAAGTGAAAAGATTGCTTATTGAATTGCAGGCCGGATTCGATATAATTATACATGTAATTGAATAGCATATTGTTCATTGTTCGTTGTTCATCTATGAACTATGAACAAAATACAATGGCGTTGGTTATAACTCATTACGGGCGATTAGCTCAGCCGGTAGAGCAGCTGACTCTTAATCAGCGGGTCGCAGGTTCGATTCCTGCATCGCCCATTTTCGTCAATCGTCTCTTGTATATCGTTTTTTGTTCAGAGTTCTGTGTTCGTTGTTCGGTCTTTATTTGCTCTTAACGCTGAACTCCCAACTATGAACAGTCTTCCGTGTTAAGTGTTCGGTATTCAGTCCTTTGTGCCTATGTGCCTTTGCCCTTTTGTGACCATTCGTCTATCGTACCTCGTCCATCTTCCATCGTCCCTCGTACTTCGTATATCGATATTCAGTTTTTAGGGGTCAGGGATCGAGGGTCAGTGTTTTGTCCTTTTGCCTTTTTACTTGTGCCCTTTTTCTTCCATCGTCCCTCGTCCGTCCTCCGTCATCTGTTGCTGTGCCTCATTTGGCTATTTGGGTCGGGGTGTTTTTGGCTGGTTTTTCCCCTAAAAAAATCGGGGTAGGATTTTTAAAAACAACATTAGAATTATAGCTAATAGTATAATCCACCAATATCTTCTGCCATACTTCCATACCCACAGGATTTTCTGAAGAATCTCTGGCGGTTTGGGCTCAATCTGTCCGCCATTTCCCTCGTATGCGCTCGGGACAGGTTTCTGCGGCTGTGATTCGTCAGCTTCTTTCTTGGCTGTAATCTTGGCCTTAATCAAGACCGCCAGTTTTTGCAAGAATTCGACCGTACATGATAATTCCCCCATCACCTCGTCCCACTCTTCTTTGAAGCACAGATTGGCTTTTGACTGGTCGAACCAGTCCTGCCATTTAAGCAAATCCCATGCGAGCCCTTTGATTTGCCGTGCGGAATTTATTAAGCGTGCCCAATTATGTAAGCATGAATCCAACTTCGTATTGAAATCTCTCGCTGTCGCAGTGTTCATGCAATTCTGGAGCCACATGTAGCACATCTCCACGTCAAGCCGACGGTATTCCTCTACAAGGTCAGGACATTTATAAAAAGGTGGTAGGAAATTTTTTTCGTGTAATAATTCAATAAGTGGTTGGATACAATCGACTACGGGATGCCACGGATTTGTTTTTTCTGCCATGTGTCACACTACCTTCATCGGGTCGGTCGGGCAGATGTATCGCAAAAGGCAGGTGAGCCTAAATCCAGCTCTGCCCAAAACGCTTGCCGGTAGCTTGCCGGTCTTCCCGACTTGTCCGCCTTTGGCGGATAAATCTCAAAGCTTAGCCCATTTTACCACATTTTAAGCCGGTCTGCTGGAAAGATTCTACTACGATTTTTCATTTACACCACAAGCAAAAAGAATATATTCTCAAACTATAGTGTAGGGATGAAAATGAGAAAAATAGATACTTGTCCGCCCGTTGTCTGGCGGAATAGACAATACAAATTGACACATACAAGGCCGACACCAGCTTTTAACAAGGCCGGCATACAAAGCAAAAAAGGCAGGAGACTCGCAGCGATGCACGTCGCAGCGGGTACGATTCAAAAATTGATAGAAGGGGTCGGAAATAGAATTTTTCAGAGAGCTTATTCGATTCCTGCATAGACCCATAGGGGCTATGCAGAATACCCTCCGTAGCTTTAGCGAAGGAGGGCTGCATCGACCATTCTAAAATTCTTAAGTGAACTAAAGTGAGCTAAAGTGACTAAAGTGAGCTAAAGTGAGCTAAAGTTAAAGTTCACAACTTTAGGCATTTTAGGCACTCTAAACTTTAGGCACTTCAATCTTTGGGCCAGTTTCCATAATAAATTTTCTGAACATAATCGCCTTTTTCCTGATATAATGAATATTAGTACCCTGTCTCAGCTTGAGTGATGGATGTCATTGCGAGCGATTCATCCTTCGTAGCAGAGCTACTGCGGAGAACGGAAGCGAAGCAATCACTGACATTTGATTTATGAGATTGCCACGGCCTGCCTTGCGGGCCTCGCAATGACAGCTCCTCAAAGCGATTGTGACAGAGAACTATTTAGGAAGGTGACGTTATTATGATACATAGCAGGCAAATAGTCTTGAAAAAAAGCGTCTTTTTTTCGCGGGCATATTTAATAATATTGCTTCTGGCCGTCAATATCGACATAGCCAGAGCCGCCACAATAACTTCCATTTCGCAAAATGCCGCCACTATTGGCAGGTACGAGAAGTTCGAAGTAACCTTTACGCTCTATCAAACGTACACCAATCCTTTCGATCCCTGCATCGTGGATATTACCGCAAGTTTTTATGAGCCGAACGGAATAGTCGCGACGATTCCGGCGTTTTATTACCAACAGTATTCTACAACAGGAAGTAATCCTGAAAGATATACTACCGCTGGTGCTGCGTCATGGAAGGTACGCTTTGCCCCGTTGAAACTTGGAACACATAGTTTTGATATTACTATCAAAGATGCCGGGGGAACGGTAGTTCGCACAAACGCCGGCTCATTCCTCTGCCAGGAAAACAGCCGCAAGGGATTTATCAGAGTCGATCCAAATCACCCTGCGTTTCTCAAATATGACGATGGAGATACGCGGCTGAATATCGGACAGGATATCGGCTGGAATGCCGGTGAGGTCTATAGCTGGAATAATTACATCACAAAAATGCACACAGCTGGCGAGAACTGGGTCAGACTCTGGATGTGCCGATACGGCGGCAATGGAGGTGTCCTGCTGGAATGGAAAAACGGCACTTACTCCGGATACTTCGCAGGGGCCGGAAAGCTATCCATGCAGACGGCGCAGCGGCTCGATAGGTTCATTGAAATCGCAGAGCAAAACGATATTGCCATTCAGCTAACCTTGCAGCATCACGGCCAGTTCAGCACAAACGTTAATCCCGA
Organism: uncultured Pirellulales bacterium; assembly: GCA_964538525.1. Lineage (GTDB taxonomy): Bacteria > Planctomycetota > Phycisphaerae > Sedimentisphaerales > Anaerobacaceae > CAZIED01. Next base: position 7,699 of record CAZIED010000007.1, read on the forward strand.
TTGGAACGAGAATCCTTACAACATCGCAGCCGGCGGCTTCCTCAACAATCCTGCCGAATTCTTCACCGATGCCAATGCCCGAAGGTTGACCAAAAACAAGTACCGTTACATCGTTGCCCGGTGGGGATATTCACCCGCAATCTTCGCCTGGGAGCTTTTCAACGAAGTTCAGTTCACTAACGGCTGGGATAGTAACCAGGCAAGCGTTGTCAGCTGGCACGATGAAATGGCAAGATATATACACAGCATAGACCCTTTCAAACACCCTGTAACCACCAGCAGCCACGGCTTGGGCTTTGAAAATATCTGGAATCTTCCAGACATCAATCTGGTTCAGGTGCATTACTACGGAAATGATACTATCCGCTATTTCGAGCAAACCGCACAGAGCCTGGCAAGTTTCAATAAGCCGGTAATAATGGCAGAGTTTGGAGCAGGAAGCATCACGGGTACTGACAACCCGGAAAGCAATCCTAACGGTCTGCCGGAACCTTACAGAACGCAGATGTGCGAAGCCCTGATGCTGCACGATGGCATCTGGAGCGGCTTTCATGTCAAAAGCAGCGCACATATATGGTGGTGGGATTATTACATTGACCCCTTTGACCTTTACGATGAATTTACAGCCCTTTCGGTATATGCCGAGAATGAAAACCTGGCAGACTATAATCTATCTAAGGCTGGCCGTGCCGTTTCCGGAGCAGAAGCGTTCTATGCTAATCCGGTTCTCTCCGATTTCTGGGCGGTGTCTGCCCAGACGGTATTTACCCTCCAGGATGATTACTTCCCCGGGATGGAAAACCTTTCCCGATGGCTTCACGGTTCCGACAAATCAGCTTATAAATCCAATCCCACTTTCAATTTGAATATGCCGACTAACGGCTCACTGAAAATCCACGTGGAAAGTGTCTCCGCCTGGGGCAGAAACAGCTTGCGGGTGCTTGTTAATTCTGTGCAGGTCTTTTCATCGAGCTATGCCAACGGCTCATCCAATTTTATAATCACGGTCCCGCTTTCGGCTGGTCAACAATCGGTGCAGATAATAAACAGCGGCCAGGACTGGTTTGATATAAGCTGCTATGAGTTCGCTCCCAATAACATCGCTCTGCTGGATTCGGTCGGACTTTCGAGCAACCAGAGAGCCTATATTTGGATTTATGATACCGGCAGTCAATATGGACAAACAGCACATGGCGTCTTTCATAACGAGCTTGTCTCCGTTAAGGGACTCGTTGATGGACGTTACGTTGTTGATGTGTATGCAACGCGAGATGAGGGAGGCGTTATCGCTTCTGGCGAAGCAGATTCTGTTAACGGGGTATTAACATACACGCTGCCGGATTTCAGCAAAGATATTGCTGTAAAAATCAACCCCGTTAGAGACAACGCAGAGGAATGAACTCGTCTGGGCGGAGCCAGCCGTAGCCCGATATGTAATGGGATTAGGAAACAATCTCTAACGGGGTCAAACCACTCATTATTGATTAAGATGTCCTTGCCGCCATTTATAATTTTTCGACCATCGATGCTCGTATCTCGTATGTAGTTTTTCCTTTTGCCTTTTAACTTTTTACTTTCATTCATTATTCGTCTTCCGTCTTCTTTCTTTTGACGAACAGTCAAAACAAGATATAATTATCTTACAACTTGTAAGCGATAATATATAGCAATCCGTGTAATCAGTGGTTTGTGAAGGACGAATAAAAGCGAACTGCAGATCATGGAGATATAAATGGAAAAGACAAAAATCGCGGTATTCAGAGGCAGGCAGATTAGAAAAACCCTGTATAAAAACGAATGGTGGTTTTCTGTTGCCGATGTTGTTAAAGCCCTTACTGATACCCCAAACAGCACAGATTACATTAAAAAAATGCGGAAAAGAGATACGGAACTTGGGCAAGGGTGGGGACAAATTGTCACCCCCCTTGCTATTCAGACAGAAGGTGGCTTACAAAATGTAAACTGCGCAAATACCGAAGGTGTTTTTCGTATAATACAGTCTATACCATCTCCTAAGGCTGAACCATTTAAACGCTGGCTTGCAAGAGTGGGATACGAAAGAGTCCAGGAAATCGAAGACCCAGAGCTTGCCACAAAGAGAACCCGCGCCATCTATAAAGCCAAAGGATACCCCGATGCCTGGGTTGAGAAAAGAATGAGGGGTATAGCAATACGTGAAGAATTAACTGATGAGATGAATGGAAGAAACGCGGCGTAAAAGATGAGCCTGAATACGCCATCCTCACCGCTGAAATCTCAAAGGCGACCTTCGGCCTCACACCTTCTCAATATAAACGGCTTAAAGGATTGAAACGCGAAAATCTTCGCGACCACATGAACGACCTGGAGCAAATCTTCTCTATGCTCGGTGAAGCCGCCACAACGGAAATCACTCGCACAAAAGACGCACAGGGCTTTCTTGAAGCAAAAGGTGCAGCACAAGAAGGCGGCGAAGTCGCCGGAAAAGCAAGAAAGGACCTGGAATCAAAAACAGGCAAAAGAATCGTCACAAAACAAAACAACTTGCAGCGCCCCCTTGATAGAAAGCTGTTGAGAGCAAGCAAATAAGCCAGACCAAAATTGATTAGTGCCACTTAATTGGGCAAGCTTCGTCCACAATCCTCCGTCCCTCATCGTTCGTCCGTCATCCCTTATACCTCCTACATTATCTTGGTTAGCCTATTGTTCCGGCAAGGCTCCTCTTAAACCTTTAAGACTTCTATCCAAAAAAGAAGCCCCCCTTCTTGCTTTCGCAAGAAAGCAGGGGGGCTAAATCCCTTATTGAAAGCCTGTCCTGAGTCTTGTCGAAGGAGAGGTTATAGCTTATGCTACTCTGCGTAGTCGCTACGTAGCACGAGTTAATCTTTGGGTATCTTAAGCTCTATGAAACGCTTACGTTGTCCATCGCTGACCAGCAGCATAAGGCTGCCTTTTTTCTTGGCCTCTTGCACCGCATCGTTAAATTCTCTGGTGTTTTTCACAGGTTTTAAATTCACTTCCAAAATGAGCATACCTGACCTGATGCCCTCACGTGAAGCCTGTGAGCCGGGCTCTACCCTGCCGACGATAACACCGGTCATGCCTTGAAAGCCATAACGTCCGGCCAATTCATCAGTTAGGTTCTGCACAGTAAAGCCCAAGTCCACGGTTCCGCCCTTCTCGGCGCCAGCAAGCTCCTCCAACGAAGGACGTTTATCAAGCTTGGCGGTAAGGGTCAGCTTTTTGCCGTCACGCCAAACCAACAAATCGACTTTAGTACCCGGTTTTAACAATGCAACACTGCGGCGAAATTCGCTCTCCGATTCCACGGGCTTTCCATTAAACTCCAGAACAACATCATTGTGTTTCAAACCAGCTTTATCAGCAGGTGAATCTTCCGTAATTTCTGAAATGATAACACCTTTGGCATCTTTTAAGCCGAGGGTTTCAGCCATCGATGACGTAAGACCCTGCGGCAACAAACCGAGGAAACCCCGCTCTACTGCCTGGCCTTTCATTAATTGCGGATAGACCGCTTTAGCCATATTTATTGGTATAGCAAAACCAATTCCTATATTACCAGCCGCACCATAAATGGCCGAGTTAATTCCGACTACCTTACCATCAAGATTTAATAGCGGCCCGCCCGAATTACCGAAATTTATAGCCGCATCGGTCTGAATAAAATCTTCGTAAGTCGTTAAACCAACGTCGCTTCGGCCTTTGGCACTAACAATGCCTGCAGTAACGGTATGGCTAAGGCCGAACGGATTACCAATGGCAAGCACCCACTCACCTACCTCAAGAGTATCGGAGTCAGCCAGTTCGAGGTATGATAAATTCTGGGCGTCGATTTTTACAACCGCTACATCAGATTCGGGGTCTGCACCTTTAACGACAGCGGTAAACTTTCGCCCATCCGTCAGCTCAATCTCGACCTTTTCGGCGCCACTGACCATGTGATTGTTAGTAAGGATATAGCCATCCGCGGAGATAATAAAGCCGGAGCCTTGTGCAGTCTGCGGAATACGGTATTCTCGCTGGGGGCTACGCTGCTGAGGAGAACGGCGGAAAAAGAAATCGAAAGGATTGTCCTCAAACGGGTCAGACTGGTCGCCAAACGGCCATTCCTGTACTGCATATCGCCGTGTGACAGTCGATTCAGACTTCAGTCCCACTACAGCCGGCGAAGCCTTTTGGGCTATCTCCGCAAAGGCCTTGCCCATCTTTTTCAATGTATCAATGCTGCTTGAGTCCTGTGCCAAGGCCGGCAGCGACGACGCATAAAACGTAAGAACAAAGAAAATAGAAATTAGAAAACAACGTGACAAAATTCTGCTTCGCTTTAAACTATCCATTTGCATTTTACCTCCACTTCAAAAAAAACACAAAAGCAAAAAAACACAAATTTTTCAACCTGGCTCAAGACAGGTTTCCTTTACTAAAACAGTATTCTATGTAGTGATTATACGATTCTATCGCCGAGAAGTTTGGGATGTCAATTTTTTTATACGAGTTTAGGTTGGATTTATATAAAGCCAATTCTCCTTGCAAACCCAGTACCACCTTATAATATATCCATATGCAGGAACTGCTGAACAAGATAATCTGCGGCGATTGTATAGAGGTTTTATGCAAAATTAGTGAGCCGTTTGCCGACCTTATTTTTGCCGACCCGCCTTTCAATATCGGCTATAAATATGATAAATATTACGACAAGGTCAAAAGCAAAAACTATATCGCCTGGACGAAAGAATGGATAAGCGTCTGCAAAAAGGTCTTGAAACCGCACGGCTCATTCTATATAGCCATCGGCGACGAATACGCCGCTAACATAAAAATCATTGCCGACCAATTAGGTCTTTTTATGCGTAACTGGATAATATGGCACTACACCTTCGGCCAGCAGACAAAGAACAAATTCGCCCGCGCCCACACGCACATATTCTACTTCGTCAAGGATACAAAGAATTTCACCTTTAACGATTATGCGGTTCGGATGCCTTCTGACCGCCAATTAATCTACAACGACAGACGAGCCAATCCTGCAGGCAAGATGCCGAACGATGTCTGGGATGAATACTCCCGTGTATGCGGGACATTTAAAGAACGCACCGGCTGGCATCCCTGCCAGATGCCGGAAAGTCTTTTGAAAAGAATCATAGCTGTCAGCTCAAACCCGGCAGATTGCGTGCTCGACCCTTTTAGCGGCTCCGGAACCACCGCAGCAGCAGCATACCAACTGGGCAGAAACTATGTGGGCATAGAACTCTCGCCACAGTACGTCGAAAATGCAAACGCACGTTTATCTGAATTAAAAACCAAACAGCACAACAATCTTTTTTTCAATCCGGTTGAAATAAGCGAATTGAAACGACTTTTATCCGATATGAAAAGACCGGCTAAAGAGATTGTGGCTGACAAAGACCTTCTTAAGATATTTACAAATCAATTTACTGTCCGAATGAACAACCAGAAGCACTATCGAGCCGGAGAGATAGTAACGGCTTTAAGGGATTTGGCCGATTGAAAAAAGATAGAAGACAGAAGACGGAAGACGGAAGACAGAAGTTAGATGGTCTGTCCTCTGTCGTCTGTCCTCTGTCCTTTATCGCCAGTGCATTGATGCTGACGGCGATTCAGCCGCCCATTAGCTGGTCGCTGCTGGCGTGGGTGTCATTAGTGCCGTTTATCCTCGCCTGCTCACCCGAGGCAAAACCAAAACATTTGGCAGTAACAGCCTACATAGTGTCACTTTGTTACTGGCTCGGCAATCTCTACTGGGTATTTCCGATAACGGTAGCGGGCTGGGCAGCATTTTGTTTATATACAGCAGTACTTTGGCCGATAGCAGCACTATCTCTGCGATACTGTAGAATAAAAAAGATACCACTCTTTTTAGCTTCCGGGGCGATTTTTGTCGGCGCTGAACGATTGCAGGGTTTTTTCTTAGGCGGTTTTTTCTGGCGGTTCCTTGCTCATAGTCAATTTCAAAACATCACCATCATTCAAATAGCCGACATATTCGGCGCAGCGGGAGTCTCGTTTCTAATAGCGATGGTCAACGGGTTGATTGCTGAATTGATACTCGATGCTCGATACTGTATTAAGAGGAAGACAGAAGACAGAAGACAGAAGCCTGCCCTGAGCAGAGTCGAAGGGACAGAAGGCAACATTTCTGTCCACTGTCCTCCGTCCTCCGTCCTCCGTCCTTTAGCCAAAATAGTGATTGTCAGCTCTTTGTTTGCCGCTTCCATCTTTTATGGGCGATGGAGGGTTAACCAGTCCGAATGCATTGTTGATGGACCATTAGTTGGGTCACTACAATCGAATGTCCCGCAATCGGTTAAAAGAGAGGCTATGCGAGGCCAAGCCGAGGTCGCCGAGCAGACATCGCAGGCGTTATTCGATGAGCTGATGCAGAAAAGTAAAGAAGCAGCTAAAGCAGGTGCCGAGCTAATCGTCTGGCCTGAAACTATGGTGCAGGCGACTTTGAATCAGGAGATTCTGGATTTAGTAGGGCCGGATAATTCATGGAAGGTCTTCGACAGGGCGCTGCGAGACCACGCAAAAAACAACACCTATCTGCTCGTGGGGGCATTCGGAGGGATGCCGGATGCGACAAATACAATATTGGCCAAAAAATACAACTCGGCATACCTGTACAAAAAAGACGGAACGCAGTTTGAAAAACGGTACGACAAGATTCATCTGGTATTGTTCGGCGAGGTGCTGCCCTTTAGAAAAAGCTTTCCCCTGCTTTTTAATCTGCTGATGAAATTTAATCCGTACGATTTCGACCACTCACTCGATGCAGGAAAAGAATATACCATTTTTGAAATGAGCGACAGCCAGGGCAAAGATTATAAATTCGCCGTAGTAATTTGCTATGAGGCCACAATCCCTGCCATCGCCCGCAGATCCGCAGTGAACGAAAAAGGACAAAAGAACATCGACTGGCTGATAAATATTAGTAATGACGGCTGGTTTGTCCAGTTCAAGGATGGAAAGGCACTACCCAGCACGGAGCTTCCTCAGCACGTGGCTGTCTGCGTCTTTCGGGCTGTCGAAAACAGACTCGCCGTTGTGCGAAGCGTCAACACCGGCATAAGCTGCGTAATCGACAGCCTCGGACGGATAAAAGATGATTTTTTGGCCGGCACCCTGCCCTCCAACGCCCTGGAACGCAAGGGCATGGCTGGATGGTTTGTTGACAAATTGCCGATAGATAAAAGAGTAACGTTCTTTAGTAAACACGGTCAATGGCTGGATTTTTGTTGTGCAGTTTGCTTTATTCTGCTGATAATAATGCAAATGACTGATAAATGGCTAAATAGAAATTGGAAAATGGTAATTGGAAACTGGAAACCGGAAAATGGTAATTACCAATTACCAATCACTAATTACCAATTACTAATTACCAATTACCAATGCACAGCATGGCTTACGCCATTACTAAATGTCTTACTTTTTGCCTGCATATCGATATTTCTCATCGGCTGCAAAGAGCCTCTACAAACAGGCACAGCAACGCAGCCAGAGTATAGCCTCGGAAATTTGGAGCCTGAGGCTACGCAAATTATTTTAGCTGCACTTTCCGACGCCGACCCACAAATCAGAGCCAACGCCATTGAAGTAGTTGCAGCCACAAGACAGGTTAAGCTGATGGCAAAAGTGCAGCGTCTGCTGCAGGATGAAATCGTGCCGGTTAAATTTACAGCAATCCTGGCGGCAAGTGACCTGCAATACCGCCCGGCAGAGGGCGAAATCCGGCAGCTATTACAGAATACAAACGAAAACGTCAGAATCGCAGCCGCTTACGCCATGACCAGGTTCGGCCATCCCGAATATCTTAAGCTCGTTCGCGATGCAATAACCAGCCAGGACCAGACGGTTCGGGCTAATGCAGCGCTATTATTGGGTAAAAGCGGCAATCCGGACGTTTTGAAGCTATTGTACTGGGCCTTGCAGCAGAAAGATTCGAGCGACAAGGTCAGATTCCAGGCGATAGAAGCCATAGCTATGCTCGGCGACGAACAAATATTGCCGAGGATTTGGGCTATCGTATATAGCGGCTACGCCGACGACCGGCTTACTGGCATCAGGGCGATGGGGGCTCTGGCAACAACAAAAGCCAAAGATGTACTCGTTACCAAGCTGGATGATGAGGTATTGGAGGTACGGCTGGCTGCGGCAGAGCAGTTAGGCAAGCTCAAAGACCCAATCGGAGAACCGGAGGTGCTTAAGGTTTTTACCGAAAACCCGACAGCCGGCATGGACAAGGATGAAATCGAACGAGTCAAGACGCTGACGGCCCTTGCCATAGGCCAAATCGGCACAGAAAGCCTTAAAAAATTCCTGCCACAGCTTCTTTCCGATGAGTCAAAATCCGTCCGTATTGCAGCAGCCAAGGCTGTTTTTCAATCTGCAATACGAAAATGAACGCTTTTTCACCGAACCAAAAAATCCCGCTTTTTACGCCGTGTTCCGCAATAAACTTGACGGCAAAGAATTTCTATATATTTTTATTTGGGCTATTTAGTAAAAATAGCTTGACCTTTTCCTGCCAAAAACGTAAAATTATAGTACAAAACTGCAGGATTTAATGTCTAAATTTTGCGATTTTTTTGAAAGGAGCGGGTCTTGAGTACGCTTACAAAGATTTTGATAGTCTTGATGACAATAGCCTCAATTTTTCTCTGCGGCATTGTTGTAACTTATGTTGCCAGCGCCAATAACTACAAACAACAATATGACAGGCAATATATGAGTTATCAGACCTCAGAGCAGAAAAGAAAAAGTGCCGAGGCGCAACTGAAAGAGGAGCTGGATAAAGCAGCCCAGCAGGGAAAAGAGTTAAATGACAAAATTGCCACACAAAATCTGAAAATCGAGCAGATGGAAAGCGGCCTCAACGAGGCACTAAGGGAAAAAACACAACATCTCAATAGAGCAGATGGCTTTGCGGCTTTAGTGGAAGGATTGACAAAAACTAATGGCCAGCAGGGGGAACTATTAACAAATACCTCTTCCAGACTGGAAAAGGCCGAAGCGGAATTGATTATCGAGCAGGGCCAGCATAAAGAAACGGCAAGGCTTCTTCTGGAAAAAATGGGCATAATATCGACTCTGGAAGAGACAAACAAAAGGTTACAGGAGGAAACCGCCGAGCTGCACAAGAGACTGGACCAGGTCCTGAATCAATATGGTAAAGCCGTCGCCCCGCCCGTACCGGTTACACCGATAAGTGAACAAGCTCGCCCTGCTCCGCCGATAACCAGAGCCATCGACCTGAAGGGAAAGATAACAGACGTGGATTTTAGTAACAGGATTGCTGAAATATCCATCGGAAGTGCACAGGGGGTCGAGCAAGGTATGAGATTCCATGTAACTCGCGACGAGCAGTTTATTTGTGATATTGTGATTTCAGATGTTGAGCCTGAAAAGGCCGCCGGACGGCTGGAAGTGGTGCAGGGTGAGCCGAGAGCCGATGATATCATAAGTACAAATTTATAATTGGTGATTGGTGATTGGTAATCAGTAATTACCAGTTTCCAATTACCATTTACCAATTTGAGGTTGCAATATGAGTCCTAACGGCCAGACAGGGGTAAAAAAGATAAAAGCACCCAGCAATATTTACACGATTATCCTTGCCATAGCAGCTGCTGTTATACTATCGACGGTGGTGTTTGTTGCCTATAGCTGCTATACCCAATACGAAACAATTTTCCAGATACCGTAGCATTTCTCTATTGACGATACTGCTCTCTACATATAAAAATATGTGGTGTTCCACCGCGATGATTAGCAATTAGTTGATAAGTGGATTAGTTGATTATTAACTAATTCACTAATTCACCATTCAGTGCTGCAGGTGGAAAATTACTGGGAAAGGAGTCTAATGTGATACTGGACACGATCTTGGGCTGGTTCAGTATGGATATGGGTATCGACCTGGGTACTTGTACTACCTTGGTCTGTGTCCGCGGCAAAGGTATCGTCCTCAATGAACCTTCCGTAGTTGCAGTTCGCAAAGGAACCAACATCGTTCTAAATAACGGCGAAGCTGTTGGTTCCGTAGCACGTGAGATGCTCGGCAAAACGCCCGGCTCTATCACCGCGATAAGGCCGTTAAAAGATGGCGTAATCAGCGATTTTGAAATTACCGAGGCGATGCTGAGCTATTTCATCCGCAAAGTTCACGGCCGAGGCGGCCTGGTTAGGCCCCGCGTGGTTATAGCGGTACCAAGCGGCATAACCGCCGTTGAACGCCGGGCCGTCATAGATAGTGCCGAACGTGCCGGTGCCCGCAAGGTCTATCTGGTTAATGAGCCAATGGCGGCGGGCATCGGGGCGGGACTGCCAATCACAGAGCCTACCGCCTCAATGATCGCTGATATGGGCGGCGGCACAACGGAAGTGGCTATAATGAGCTTGGCCGACATCGCCACATCAGAATCCATCCGCGTCGGCGGAGACGACATGGATGAGGCGATCATCAATCATCTTAAAAGAACGTACAATCTGCTCATTGGCGAGCCGAGAGCTGAAAAGGTCAAGATACAAATCGGCTCTGCCGCCCCTCTGGAAGAGGAGCTGACCATGGAAGTAGCCGGCAGAGACACCATATCGGGGCTGCCGAGAAAAATCGTTATAACAAGTGAGGAGATTCGGGAAGCCCTGCGAGAACCCATCGCAGCCATCATAGATGCCGTCACCAGAACGTTGGAAAAGGCAGAACCTGAATTGGCCGCTGACCTTATCGACAACGGTATCCATATCTGCGGCGGCACGTCACTGCTGCGGGGAATGGACACGGTACTATCAAATGCTACCGGCTTAAAAGTCGAAAGAGCCGAGGACCCCCTAAGCTGCGTAGCTCGTGGCACAAGCGTGTATCTAGAAAATCTGGAGCTGTGGAAAGACACCATGGACCATAGTGAACGCGGTTGGGAATAATTCGTCATGCGTCGTGCGTGATGCGTAATGCGTATTATATATTTTCTTTCACGCAATACGCACGACGATATACGCAATACGAGAATGGCAAGGAAGCGTACCAGAGTTTCTAAAAGGATGCTGTTCACTTATTGCCTGCTCGGCGGGTTTATCATTCTATTTGCTCCGCAAAGCCTGACAAATAAATTTCAGTTCACTTTTGCCAGGGTCTTCAGCTGGCCTTTAGGTCTCGGCAGAAGCATTACACTGGTAGCAAATGCTCCCACCGTTGCGGTCCGAAATAGAGCTGAGGTAGTAAGCCGCAGAGAATATAATCAGCTTCAAAACCACCTCGCAAACGTCATACAGCAACTGGAACAGGCACAACAGGACATCAAGAAGCTATCCGGCCTTCGCAGCACACTGCCTTTTGAAGGAGTAAAATGGGTGCTGGCTGGGATTATTACCGCCTCTATAGATGAATCGCGCAGCGAATTTATAGTTGACCGCGGCGAAACAGACGGCTTAGCAAAGGGACAGTTTGTCATCGGAGATAATAGCATCATCGGCACTATCTCCGATGTCTCTGCTAATCGGGCAAAAGTTACATTAATTACCGACCGCACATCCAAAATCCCCGTGAATATAAATCAGGTAAATGTGCACGGCCTTATGGAAGGCGCCGGCGGAAATTCCGCTAAAATCCCTCTGATTCCGCAAAAACAGCCCGTAAAAGCAGGTGACAATATTTATGTCCCCAAAAAACCGGGGCTGCTGGATGCTCCTATAATCACGGCTAAAGTGGTCGAGTGCAAAAAAAGCGATGAAAATCCTCTGCTTTGGGACATAACGCTAAAGCCTGTCTGCGACATAGAAAAATTAAGTGATGTAACTATAATTGTGACGGATTCAAAGCGGTAATTAGTTACCAATCCACCAATCAACTATGACTACTGAGGATATTTAATGCGATGGGTACGGTTTACAGCTCTTGTTCTTATCGCCACTATACTGCAGACCAGTCTAATCAACGTAATAGCTATTCCTGCCTTGAAGGTCTCGCCGAATCTGCTGCTGATACTTTTGGTTTTTTTCGCCATTCACTGCAAAGACATAGACGCAATTATAACCTCCTTTTCAATAGGCTTTGCAGTTGATATTATCAGTTCAACAATGGGTCCACAAATAATCAGCTACGGCCTGTTTGGAACCTTACTGGCTTATTTGCATCGCGCCATAGCCATTAAAAAAATGCCTTATCAGTCACTTGTTATATTTGTCACCGGTGTCATTACCACCGCCCTGGCGTTTTTTCTAACCTTTCTCAAATCAGAGCCAATCACACCAAACATATTCAGCGAGCTGCTTGCTATACCTTTGTATTCAGCAATCGTGGGGCCGTTTTTATTCTTGCCTTCAGCCTGGTGGATGCGTATAAAAAAACGAAAAACTCAAAGCTAAAAACCCAAAACTAAAGTGTACGACAGGCGAGTTAAAATTTTTGTGATTTTCGGCACGCTGCTTTTACTGGTCTGCGTGCTCCGTTTGATACAAATGCAACTGCTGCCCGATTCATCGCTTCAGGATGCCATCGAGGAGCTAAAGCAGGGCAAACCTCGGCAGCTAAAAACCGTCCGAGGCCAAATCCTCGACCGTAAAGGCCGAATCCTTGCAACCGACGAGCTGCGGTTCCAATTATCCATAGAATATAAGCTGTGCTGCTTTCTGGATGAGCGGCTCGCAAGAGCAAGACTATTAAGAGCCGCCTCACTTGATAACGCCGATGCGGTGCTGCCCAAAGTTCAGGATGAATTGCAGACAGGTCTAAAAAATCTGCAGGATGTAATAGAAAAATGCACACACTTCGGCAAAACACGCCCACAAATAGAGGACAGAATCCGGCAGATAAACGACAAGATATGGAATCTGCGGCAGTATAACGCCTGGAAGAGAAGCTACCCGGATACGGACTTTAATAAGGCTGTCCCCGATCCAAACAGCCGTCTTTTGATGACGGCCAAGGAGGATATTTCTGAAATGCACAAAAACTGGCCCCTTTTTGAGCTGAAAACCGACGATGAGGTCTTGGCTGCTCAACTGGAATTTATAAACAATGACGGCGTCCACATTCAGCCGGGAACCAGCAGGATCTATCCATATAAATCCGTAGCTTCTCAAACAATAGGCTGGGTAGGACTGGCGACACAAGAAAAAGATAAAAAGCTCTTTGCCGACGACAGATTAGCAAGCTATCTGGATGACGAAGTCTGCGGCAGAGAGGATGGGGTCGAATATGCCTGTGAGGCCGTCCTTCGCGGCAGACGCGGCGAGCTTGTTTTCGACATCGACCGACAGCTTGTAAATCGAACAGAAACTCAGCCGGGCGAAGATGTCACGCTCACCATTGATATTGAGCTTCAGCAACGGATAGAAAACTATCTGGCTAACTACCACTATGAGCCCAATTGCGGACCAGGAACAGCGGCAGTAGTCATTGACGTTGCTACAGGTGACATCCTGTCGCTGGTTTCCATGCCGGTCTTCGACCTGAACCGCGTCAGGAATGATTACGGCATTCTTTCCCGCGATCCCAATAAACCGCTGGCAAACCGTGCGATAAACCAGCAATATCCGCCGGGCTCGGTTGTCAAGCCATTGATTCTTATCGCCGGTCTTGAATCGGCCAAAATCACCCCGGATGAGATTATTAGCTGCCCGGCACAAGCAGCTCCAACAGGCTGGCCAAACTGCTGGATATACAATCAATATAAAACAGGCCATGACAATAGCTGGCCAAACAATGCACGTAATGCCATTAAGGGTAGCTGTAACATCTATTTTTCCCGCCTTGCCGACAGGCTCGAGCCTGCGTTCCTGCAGCAATGGCTCTTTAAATTCGGCTATGGCCAATGCACTCGTCTTGCGTCGAGCGTTGAGCGTGATGCGTATATCGAAAAAGTAAAAACAACTGACGCAATACACAATACGCAGGACGCAACACGGGAATTAAGGCAGTTGCCCGGACAAATATCGACTAATCCGCCGAGTGCAAAAAATCCAACCTTCGAGCAAATACCCGCCCTCAATGGAAGCGAAAAAAAACTGTTCGGAATGGGACAGGGAAATCTGCGAGCTACCCCGCTGCAGGTGGCAAATGCAATGGCTGCCATCGCCAGAGGCGGGCTATATAAACCGCCCCAACTGTTCCTCGTCCATCATCCATCATCCATCGTCCATCATCTTTCGTCCGACGAGACACGAGGGACGAGGGACGAGAGACGAGATTTAGGTATCTCACCGCACACTTTGGAGATAATCCGCGATGGCATGTGGGCCGTGGTCAATGAGCCGGGTGGAACCGCTTACAATGAGTTCGCTTATAGCGGACTCGGCCAGCAGAATGTAACGGTTTACGGCAAGACCGGCTCAACGGAAGGGACTGAGGTCGCCTGGTTTGGAGGCTTTGCTGAGGACGGCAAAGGTGCAAAGCTGGCAATTGCGGTCGTTGTCGAAGGCGGCCAGCACGGCTCGCGAGATGCAGCACCTTTAGCTCGTGACATCATCCAGTTCTGCATCGAGGCCGGTTTTTTAGGAAAAGCTGTTAATTCTCTGAATTAACGAATTAGCGTATTAGAAAATTATATAAATGGTTGCGTCATGAGGTTACGGTTGCGTAGCTCGGTTCGTCTATCGTCTTACGGTGACCGCAACCGTAACGAGGGACCCCGCTTCGCGGGAAGCCAGTAGCGCAACCGTTAAACGTAAGACGAATTAGAAACCAATTAGCTAATTCACTAATTAACTAATCAACTAAATCCTCGAATAAATAAAAAAGAGCAGGTCTTATAACCTTACCTTGCCTGCTCAGATTAAATTTAAATAATTAACACTATCCTGAAGAAAAATCAGTATGGCATTCGTGCAATTCTTTGTGATTTGCGCATGCGTCGGCGGTTCTTCTCTGATGGTTTCTCATAATAGGACATGCGTTTCATATCTCTAATCAAACCCTCTTTTTCGCAAAGCTTTTTAAAGCGTTTTATCATTTGCTGAACCGATTCACCCGAACGCGATTTTACTTTTATCACAAAAATCTCCTTGCCTTTCCAAAAAAAATTAAAAAACCGGCTTTTCTTATTTTTTCGTCAAATTTTTAGATACGGTTAATTTAGCTTAACCTCTATGATTTTTCAAGTCAAAAAAAACTTTGTAAATCTTTTTTATCCAAAGCTGAACGGTCTTGCTTGAAAATATGGATGAATATGTTAAAATATATGTGCAGCCCGTCATGAGCCGGGCCTGCCCCGAGCGAGGTCGAGGGGTCGAAGGGTTTTGGAGGTAGATTTTAGTTGGAGAAATTGCGTCAGACTCTCAGAGTCAGAAAAGAGCGAGCCATATTAGTTGCAGCCCTATTGAGCCGGCCGAAGCCTGTCTCGAGCGCAGTCGAGAGAGCGGGCGATGGTGGAGATGATTTAGTCGAGCTTACCGCCTTGGCCGAGAGCGCTGGGGCGGTCATCGTAGATAGGCTCCAACAAAAAATTCACGCCATAAATCCTTCCA
>CAZIED010000008.1:0-1520 GCA_964538525.1 uncultured Pirellulales bacterium
AATAATCCAAATAATAATTAATCATTTTTCTGCGTGCCAATAACAATAAACTTCGTTTGGTACGGCTCCAGCTCCAACGTTAAGCGTACAACACCACCTTCCGAAGAAGCACCGGCGAGAGGTTCAATCCGTCCGGACGCAGCATCCCAGATTTGCGATTGTCCGACACCAGCCGGCGTCGCCTTGCAAGATTTCTTTTCACTACTTTCATTGAAAAAGAAGTACAAATCCGCGTCACGCAAACGCCGATGTAAATACTTTACCGCAGAATTGCTTTGCTCCAGAGTGACATCCGGTGGAGGTAGAGCCTGTAAAACGGCCGACGTCAATTCTCCGGACGGCTCTCTTACCGCCCAGCTCATATCCACAGGCCCGGCAGCCTTGAGGAAGGTTTTCTCCACAATCATAGAAGGCTCGCGACCAAGTAAAATAACTTTACCGCCAGCTTTTGAGAATGCCTGCAGGCGGTCAATCGCAGCTTTGGAGATAGCGCTGGTTGGCGGGATAATAACGGCACGGTAACTTTGACCGCTTAGATTCTTAAACTGGCCGCCCTGGAGAGTTAAAACTTCCGAAAGAGCTTGTTCATCAACAAAATCGAAATCACGCTGCCTCTCCAAAAGCTGCCGAGCAATTTTCAGCACGCTCGCATCCGCATCATTGTCACCGAGCCAAAGGCTCATGGTTGGATGATATAAGGCGATTTGAGCCGCAGGACGACCCTGCGACAGCAGATAGGCGGCACGATGAATGTACCTGGCTACTGCCGGGAACTGCTCATCACTCAACCAGCCCCGCAGACCGAGCTGTCCCTTGCTGGAAGCCGGCACAAACATAATCTCGACCATATTGATGCCGCGAACGAGCTGATGGTTTAATATCCACCTTGCCTGCTCGATGTTCGGAGCCGGTTTATACGCAGCGAAACTCTCGGTGAACGCGCGAGGCCTTCCGAACAGGTGCGCAGCCGAAGAGGCATACTTCGGAAAATCCGCAACTTTGTCCAGCCAAATCTGACTCCATATAGTATCTATGCCGGGCATCTGCACGTGCCGCATACACCTAAAGAAGTCCCCCTCGGAACGCACAAGTGACACCATCTGGTCTTCATGGTTAAGATGCACCAGATACTCAAGATTATTGGCGGCACACCAGTCAGCCTGAACCTTAAAGAAGTTTTCGCTGAAAAGGTCCGACCAGACGTCCCAGTAATCTGCCTTTGCCCGGCGTTGCTCCTCCGTCAAGCTACCTTTGGCAAAGAATGATACCAGGTACGGCCTTACATCGTAACCCTTTCGTTTTTCAAACTCGGCGAAGATTTTAGGCGTCCACGGAATACCGGAGATGCTGTAATCCGGCTCATCGCCCCGAAAGCCCAGGACTATCTTACTGAACTCTTCGCCAAAATATTTTTTGTACTGCTCGTGTGTGAACTCAATAAACTGCCGTGTCGCTGCTGCATCTAAATAATCGCAAAGGGAATTGCTGGTATCTTTGCCGCGGGTGGGATTATTCACCGC
>CAZIED010000008.1:1620-3942 GCA_964538525.1 uncultured Pirellulales bacterium
TTTCCGCCGGCAAAGCCGCTCGGGTACTTGCCTTCATCGACAAGCCATACGCGCATCCCTCGTTTGCCAGCCTGCCGGACTGCGACTTTTACCATCTCGAACCAGTGTGGCGTCAGATACTCCATATCATAGCCTGGCTCAAGCGTAACGGCTTGAACGCCACGTGCCTTAAACGCATCCAAATCGCGAATGATAACCTCTTCGGTAACAGGCCCATCCCAGCCCCAATAGAAGGTCATGCTATACTCCGGCGGAGGCAGGTTAAAATCCGCTGCCAACTGGGCTACGGTCGGGTCTGAGATTTTCTGCCACGACCTTTCTGCCGCCAATCCGCCGACAGATACTGTCAACCAAAAAATCAAAAATAACACTTTCTGATAATTATTCATTTCTCGCTCCATAGTAATCATTTATCATTAATCATTCATCATTTTTCACCAGTTGAAGAGGCCATTCAGGCGACTCGGTGCGTGCGGTTTTCAAATACTCCTCTATCTGTGTAATTACTTTAGGATGCTTATCAGCTACATTATTCTGCTCGCCTAAATCCGCCGACAGATCAAATAAGGCCAAAGGCTGACCCTGTTTTAATCTAATAGCCTTCCAGTTGCGCCAGCGAACTGCCTGCTGGAAACCTCCTTCAAAAAATTCCCAATACATAAACCTGTCCTGAGCTAAGCCGAAGGAACGGTCGCCCAAATCCTGTTTTTGACCGAGAAGCACTGGTATGATACTTAAACCATCGATATTCTTCAATGGTTCTGCTCCAGCCAGCTCTGCTGCGGCTGGAAGGAAATCCGCAAAGTACCAGGGGACGTCACTTGTTTTTCCACTTGGTACTTTTCCCGGCCAGCGAGCTATCATAGGAACACGTATTCCGCCCTCGTACAAATCTCGCTTGTATCCGCGAAGCGGACCGTTGGAGTCGAAGAAATCCGTAACCTCCGTGAGCTGACGCGTAGGCTCGCTGCGCGACCCATTGTCGGAGCCGAAAAAAATTATCGTTTTCCGGTCAAGCTGTAGCTCCCTGAGCGTCTGTATAACTTTGCCAACGTTTTGGTCAAGCCCATGTACCATTGCAGCATAAGTTTTGATGTGCTCAGGCCAGTCTTTGTCTTTGTAGGGCCCTAAGTCAGAAACCTGCAATGGACTGTGCGGACTATTGTAGGCTAAATAAAGGAAGAATGGACGCTCCCTGTTGGTCTTGATAAAAGCAATGGCTTCATCAGTGCACATATCAGGCTCATAGTAGCCCCGCGAACCTTTCTCATCCCGCTCCGGCTCGGCGATCCTTTGCCGAGACGAGTTGCCCGGCACATCGTACAACTGACGATTGCGATATCGCTTGGCCGGGTAATAACCGCCCGTTTCTGACGCACTGATTAACCAGCCGTAAAACTCATCGAAACCGCGATCCATAGGTCCCGCCTTTGGATTGAAGCCGTCGAGGTGCCATTTGCCGACAAGACAGGTCCGGTACCCGGCTTTTTGAAGGACGTGGCCGACCGTTCTATCTTCGTCCGTCAGATACATCCGCCGAACCTGCTGTTTGCCCTTGTATCCGACCGAGCCGCCGACGATGCACGTGTTGCCGCGAACACGGGTGTGCCCTGTATGCTGGCCGGTCATTAGCACGCTGCGAGATGGCGCACAGATGGTCGAGCCTGAATAGAACTGAGTGAAACGTATACCTTCACCGGCCATCTTATCAATATTAGGCGTTTGGAATTTTTTCTGTCCGTAACAGCCAATATCTCCATAGCCCAAATCATCTGCAAGAATGAATATTATGTTAGGTTTATCTCCGACTTGTTCAGGTTGAGAACTTTGAACCGCTGGGATAGGAAATGAACATCCACCGAGATGAGTTGCAGCAGCCCCTACCACAACATTTTGTAAAAATCGGCGTCTGTTTATTTTACATATCATAGCAATCTATTCTCCTAAAACTCTATTGAGTAACATTTATCAAACTTCAACGACTTTCCGGTATTTTGAAGTTTTCGACGGAATCAGGATGGTTCGGGTCAAATCCATGGAAATCATCCACGATATATTTTACCAGGCCCGCCCCGAGCCGGGTCGAGGGGTCGAGCTTATTCTGCTTGATTTCCTCGATGACGCATTTAGCCAGTTCGTAGCTGCCGTAATTGTTGTGGTGTGTGCCATCCTGGAATACCTTGTCGATATTCTGCCCCAGGGCCTTGTAGAAAACCAGGCTCTCGGCGTGCAGGTCAATTATCGCTGCATTTTCCTCTTTGGCCGTCTGACGCACCGCCTCCGGATAGTCACCAAGCGTGTCTTTGACCACGCCATCCTTGC
>CAZIED010000008.1:4042-22734 GCA_964538525.1 uncultured Pirellulales bacterium
TGACGCACCGCCTCCGGATAGTCACCAAGCGTGTCTTTGACCACGCCATCCTTGCGCTCCATCGATGTCACAAGGATAGGAGTACCGCCTTTCTTTCGCGCCTCGGAGATAAAGTACTTGAGGTCCTTTTTGTATGTTGTAAAAGGCCCCACGCCTTCGCCCTTTTCTTTCATGTCATTGTGCCCATACTGAATGAAAAGATAGTCCCCCGGCTTCATAAGGCTTAAAACCTTGTCCAGCCGCCTGGCAGCCAGCGAGCTTCTCAAGGATTCGCCCGATTCAGCGTGGTTGGCAATTGCAACTTCCGGCTTAAAAAATCGCGGCAGCATCTGTCCCCAGCTATTCCACGGCTCACGCGGCTGGTCACAAACGGTAGAATCACCCAGCAAATAAATCGTAGGAACATCTACCTTTTCAATCTCAATTGCGCAAATGCAAGGACGCACATCACTGAATTCGAGGGTTAGTTTGTCATCCCAAGCCGCAAATTCAGTCGTTTTCTCGCGGTCTTTCAATCTGACCTGGCCACCGGTAGAGATATTAGGCGTTCGGACGTTGACGATAAACTTTCGAGTCTCAAATTTATCCGCCTCCGTGTGCACTTTCTCTAACATTAGCCTCCGCAGCTCGGCTTTGACGGTGGTGGTCGATTCGCCTCTGCCGTCACCTAACGTGACCGTCACTAAAAAATTTCCTTCCGGAACCCTCACAGAGAATAAAAAGGGCTTATCGCTGGTACAGAAATCGCTGTGTAGTGCGTCTTCTCCGCCACGGTCAACCACCGTAACCGCTGTGTTCGGCTCGAAGCCGTAGCCAAGCTCTTTTGTATAGACCGTCGCAGGTGTAATCTGGATATATCCGTGCTCAACCTTTCCGCTGCCAAAATCAAATTTAAATCTTGTCTGCAAAAGAGCCGCGGAACCTAATGTGTCAGCTTTATTTGGTTCAGCCGATTCCCCAACTAACGCAAATCCCGCAGCGACAGAAATAAGAACCATTGCTACATAAAAACGACTGCTGGCCATTTTGAATCCTCTAATCGTTCAACCACCACTACATTTAACCCTGCCTACAAGAGGCAGGGCTAATTGTATTCTGTCTTCTGTATTCCGTCTTCTGACTCACGGCATCCGTTTGAGCCCTTCCCATCGAATATTCCATTTTCCATTGTTCGGAAAGCCCGGTGCATAGCTATCGCCGCAGTCATCCCAGCCGGCGGCCATCATCGCAACAGCCGCTAGAAGCCCTCCGTTGCCTGGCAAATACAAAGGCAACCGAGCCGACTGGAAATTATGCCCGTTGGCTAAGTACCGGTTCTTTTCAGCTTCACTGAATAGCGCATCCACCGCCTTTTCCTTCTCACCGAGCCGTGCCGCCGTCATTGCCATCATCGGATAATCCCATCCCCACGTGCTGGGCCAATCCCAAGACTTGGTGACATAATCGAGCGTCCGTTTCATAGTGTTCGGGTCAAT
The DNA here is from genome assembly GCA_964538525.1 of uncultured Pirellulales bacterium. GTDB lineage: Bacteria > Planctomycetota > Phycisphaerae > Sedimentisphaerales > Anaerobacaceae > CAZIED01. Next base: position 5,518 of record CAZIED010000008.1, read on the forward strand.
AAGCGGCGTTTGCGGAACAAAGCCTAATGCAGCCAGCATCGAAGGATGGTCCTCATTAATTGTATAAGGCGGCGTCTCAATACCCGTATATACTCCTTCACGGATATTTGGCAGAGAAAGGTTCTGGATAACTTTATCCCAGTTCGGGTTGCGTTCCAGGCCGAGACGGAGCCGCCATTTCTGAGCGGTTTCCAAAGCCCAGTACCAGTAAGCTAATTCAAAGGTGGGGTTGAGATTGCTCATGCGATACCGCCCGTAGCTTTCCTGAGCCGGTATCAAAGCTGGGCCAAGAACGTAACGCTTCTGCGATTCATCCCAAATCGGATAAGAAGCCATAAAATCAGCCGTCTGGAAAACAATGTCACGGTATCGCTCCAGCGTTTTGCGGTCTGGATGAGCACGATAGCACAGCTCGGCATAGTAAATCGGATGCGCCTGCTGCCAAATAAGAAACACGCCGACCTGGCTGGGACTGTCACTTCCATCCGGGCAGGTCATCTTCGGCCAGCGAGCACCTCGATAGCCCTGCAATTCTGCGGCAGCCTTAGCCTTGGGTAAAATAGACTGATACCACGGCAGGCTGCGTTCAAGCAATTCAATCCGTCCCCACAGAGCAAAATGCACGGCGTGCCACCAGTGCATCTCTAAATGGAATTTGCCGAACCAGCTATTACAGACAAGCCCAGTTTCCTGCGGTGGAAGAGTCCCGCAGCATTGAATTGCCGTTAAATACTGTGAGAGCACAACCCGCCGTTCCAGCTCGAAAGCACGCGGGTCGGTGCACTGCGAAAAATCAATCGCACCGCCGCTTTGCCAGAATTGCTGCCAGTATTCAGCCGCGGCAGTCCTTACATTTTCAAAAGTAGGCAATGGCTCTTTTATCGGCATCGGAGAAAAAGTAAATACAATCTCCAACGAGTCTTCGGCGGAACAAAATTCATATTCATGCTGAGATTTGGTTCGGATTTCAGAACCCTCTGAACAGATTGCGCGAACATAATAACGATCCGCATCGAGGATTCGAATAAAATCTGCCTGAAAACCCCGCGTAAAACGCGGGGCTAAATATTTATCCGCCTGGGCGGATTTAGCCTGCGGTTTTACCGCAGGTTCTTCTGCAATTTGCAACTGCGTTGTATGGCGTTCCGGATGATTCCAGTCCGCAGCATTTCTCCATTCAGAGCTTCCATAAGGAAACGCAAGTGAAACCGCCAAACCTTTATAATCCGTCTCGATACGAACTGCAAGAATGTCACGCGCAGGATGACAAACGGTTAGAACCTTAAATGGGTGTTCCTGGAACTCGAATTGACTGCTCAGAAGTCCTGTCCACAAGTCCAGTGTTTGGGACGTATTTACAAAGTCCTCTATTTTCACCGGCAAGCCGTCAGACTTTGTAATGCTCAATCCGATTTGCCCCAGGTGCAGACGATGCGGATTTGCACGCAGCCATGACGCAGCGGGTGAATAATCCTTTGAATATTGCCTATCCGAAGCATACGGAACTTTGCGTCCGGCTACCTCATATTCCTCAAGAATATCCTCCAGCTTGTAATTCTTTGGATTTGGCAAGGTGTGCCAGCCCCATTGAGACTGTGTGCCAAGAGGCATTCCCTTCTCGTAATAATCCGGAAATGTCTGTAGGCCCGTTATGTCGCAGGTTATAGCAAACTGGCCGTTGCCGGCAGATAACGGCGTCAGCGGATCAGCCTTCTTGATAGTGACATTGTGCCGTGTCACCAGTGCCTTGCGATCTATTCGAGGACCAGGGATCGGGATTATGTTGCCTGACCCATGAACACCAATCTCTGATCCCTGAATCAATTCTATATTCGGGCGAGGTGGAGGCGCTATACCCTCACCAAGATAAAAACCAACGTGCGGCGGCTGATTATAGGCTACATTCTGCCAGGCTATGCTCATTCTGTATTGCGTATCGTGCATTAGAGTATAAAGTCGATGGTTTGTCAGTATTGTTGTCGTATAGATGCGGAGACTTTTGTTATCGGTGGTTCTGAAAACGACCTCTTCTCGCCAGTCACCAAAAAGGTCTGCACTTAAAGCTGGTGTAGTTTTCGAACCATTGTTTGAGGAACAACCCTCCGCCGTAAATAAGGTAACTTCTACGCCATTTTCCCAATCCCATTTAGTAATCCGGTTTCTATCGAGAAGCTCACGAAGCAGGTCACCATCCCACCAGATGCCAAAATTGCAGCTTCGAGGCTTGGTTTCGGAAATCATCTCACCTTTGCAGTTGAATAAGCCTGCTGCACCACCGCCTGACGCCCAGCACTCACATCCCGGATAACGGGGGTCGATATCAGCCGCCATTCCTCTTCCCACATCTCCGGTAGAGGACTTGCCCCAAATAAGCTCGCCGGTTTTGGCATCGGTGAAGGAAATCCCTGCCGTATCGGATGCTCTTTCATGAGGTTGAAACAGCTCCAGGCCCGGTCGATTCGGGTCGAGATCAGACAGGTGCATGGCATCTCCATGGTTCAGACCTGACGAATAGAGTCCTTTTCCATCGTGGTCAATCACACACACCCCATATACAATTTCATCCTTGCCGTCACCATCGACATCAGCGACGCTCAGACTGTGATTGCCCTGTCCTCTGTAAGCCTCATTTCCGGGCGTGCCGTCATCGCTGTCAAAAGTCCATACGTGTGTGAATTTGCCGTCTCGCCAGTTCCAAGCCGCCAGCACTGCTCGCGTATAATAGCCGCGGCACATTATAAGCGAGGGCCTTTGGCCGTCAAGGTACGCAATACAAGCCAAAAAACGGTCAACCCTATTGCCATTGTTATCACCCCAGTCGGCAACGTTACCTCGTGGCGGAATATAATCGGTCGTAACAAGTGTTGCTCCGGTCTGACCATCAAATATAGTGAGAAACTCCGGCCCATCAAGGATATAGCCTCTTTCATTGACGTAATTCGCATTAGGATCGCCAATCACTCTGCCTTTGCCGTCGATAGTTCCATCCGCTGTTTTACAGGCCACTTCAGCCCTGCCGTCGCCATTAAGGTCATAAACCATAAACTGAGTATAATGGGCGCCTTCACGAATGTTTTTGCCTAAGTTAATCCTCCAGAGAAAAGTGCCGTCCAGCTTATAGGCTTCAAGTATCGGCTCGGTTGTCACTCCTGCCTGCGCATTGTCACGGCCTCTACCAACCTCGTGTAATACAATCTCATATTCGCCATCACCATCCAAATCTCCAACCGACGCATCGTTGGGAGAAAAACCATCCGGTGTCTGAAGAGGAATCGACAGGTAATTTTGATTCCACGCTTTCGCCGGCGTGGAAGGCCGACCTTCCAAACCATTTACAACCGCTCGAACTGTATATACAGCACCTTCAATTCCGTCGCTGTCCACTATGTTGGTGGAGTCTGTTATCAGCTCATCATTAACACAGGTATTGTCTCGATAGACGTTGAAGGCAATATTGTTTGGGTCGGTTCCGAGCATCCGCCAGCCTACATAAACCTTACCCTCGCCCAAATCAACTGCTACTACTCCACGATCCAAACTCTCTATCTGCCTTTGCGCATACATTGAGCTTGTCCAAAAAAGCACCATTCCGATCGTGATAGCTGTTATTACTTTTGCCATTGATTTACTGTACCGTTTCTCCTTTTTGTTTTGTTCCAATACAAAAAAGATGTTTATCGCCGCGAAGGAATATCTGGCCCTGACTGATAGCAAGCGAACAGTAGGTCTTTTCTCCGATTTCATTTTGGGCAACGCGATCAAACTTTACGCCGGGTTTTATTACATTTACCACGCCATCGTCGTTTAGGAAATAGACAAGTCCGTTGGCGGAAACGGGAGATGAATGAGACTTGCCCAGTTTTTCCTGCCACAGAATTTTGCCGGTAGCAGCTTCGTGGCAAAAAGCCAAATCAGAGGAATTATTAACCGCCAGCAAGTAATCACCTTCGACGATCGGCGACGGAACAGACGGCACACCCTCGGTGCTGCGCCAGCTGATATTGGATTGCGTGACGTTTCCGCTGCCATCAGGTTTTATCGCAATAAGAAGACGATCGGGAAAACTACTGCTTACAAATACAAATCCTGCCCTTTCACTATAGGCCGGCGAGGCCACGAACTCTTCTGAAGGCCCGTCAACAATCCAACGGACTGAACCGTCATCAGGATTGTAACTGGCTACACTTTTATTCCCGCAGAAAATCATTTGTGTTCGCCCGGCCATCTGATGGATAAGAGGTGTGCTGTAACTTAAAGTCTTATTTTCTTGTGGGACTTTCCAAACAGTATGGCCATCGTCACGGCTGACGGCTACTATGCAGGAATCTCCCTTACTGCTACAATTGAGAATGACCTTATCTTTGTACAAAACAACAGAGCTGCCAAAACCATGCGGACTATTGAAAGTGCCCGGCCGAACCAGCCAAAGCTGCTTACCGGTGAAATCACACGCGGCAACTACCACATCATTAATGTCGAGGAAAGAGACATAAACCTTTTCGCCGTCGGTTGCCGGTGTGCTGGAAGCGTAACTATTCTCGGGTTGTTTGCGTTCCAGCGGCGCACGCAGGATAGTTCTCTGCCACAGGATTTCGCCGGTTTTACGGTCGAAACAAAGCAGCACACGTTCCTCTTTCTCCGGTAGCGCCGTAACCGTAAAGACGCGGTCGCCCCAGACAATCGGCGAGGCATGGCCTGCACCAGGAACAGCGGTTTTCCATACGATGTTAGTGTTTGCATCCCAGTGTATTGGCACATCCTTTTCAAGACTGGTGCCGTCACCCCGCAGACCGCGCCAGCCGGGCCAGTTTTCCGCTTGTGCCAAATTCGCGAAAACGACCGATACACAAACGAGAAGACGAACGATAAAAAATAAATAATTAATCATTTATCATTACCCCTCAATCATATTTTTACGGCTTGGTGCCAAGATAATAGCTTGTCATCGGATAATGAGCATAGCCCATAGAGCGGTGAGTTACATCATTACGGTATAGAGCATCCTGCATCAGGCACACTCGGCGATCGGCAGCCGAAATAACTGTACTATATATCCGTAATTCACCGCTGGAGTAAGTAACAATCTCCTCCCGCCAGTCGCCAAGAATATCTGCTATTTGCTGGGCACTTCCCGCGATATTGCTCAAGGAACTTCCCTTCCATTTGGAAATCCTGCCTCGGCTATAAATTTCCCGCAGAAGGTCGGCATCCCACCATACCAAAAAATCCTGCGGCGGCACCGGCTCATTAATTTTTTGCCCCTTAGCTGTGTAGTAATGCTTTCCGCCGGCACATTCCATGCCAGGGTAATTGGGGTCGATGTCACCGACTATAGTTCCGGTTAGCTCGTTGTCAAGGATAGCTTCGGCAATACCAAAGATAAGATTGCCGGTGCGTGCATCCCAAAGGCTTGCGCCGTTATGAGGATGTGGATCCTCAAAAATATACCATATTTCAAGGCCAGGACGTTCCGGATCAATGTCACCCAGATAGAACCTGTCTCCATGTCCATAGCCGGTGCTCCACATAGTCCTGCCATCGTTGTCGATTGCGATGGAACCGTTGAGAATCTCATCGCAGCCGTCGCCATCAATGTCTGCTGTTTTAATGCTGTGCTGGCCTTGTCCATGATACAAAAAAGGCGCCCGCTCATTCGTCCATCGCCAGACCTTGTGGAGCTTCTTATTTTCAAGCACATAAGCGTCTATCTTCATCATGCCATAGATGCCTCGTATCGCCAAGACCGCCGGGGTTTTACCGTCCAGATATGCCACGCCCATCATGTGACGGCTCGCACGGTTGCCGGTATTGTCACCCCAATTCTGGACCTTACCAAGCTCTATCCAATCGACTTTGTCGATTTCTTTTCCTGTCTGCCCGTCATAGATAGCGAGGTACTCCGGCGCATCGAGAATAAATCCGGTTCTTCCGCTGGGCATCATCTCCTCCTGCGTGGCCGCATACGTTGACGTTCTGAGGCAAACCTCTGCCTTGTTGTCGCCATCGAGGTCGCGGACGACCATCGGCGTCCACCATATACCCATATCAACGTTCCAGCCCATGTCGATGCGCCACATAAATTCACCGGTCTTTCCGTTATAGCCGTCATATTTGTAAGAGCCTCTGTTTGGGCCGACCCTGCCGGGGTCCTTGCCACCGCCGGGATGCTTAACGACAAAATCATAAACTCCGTCGCCATCCATATCGCCGATACCTACGATAGCTACTCCCCGAACATCATCTTTAAGCTTGATGGCTTTGTACTGCTGAACAGGCGGATTTGTCGGCAGCTCAACTCGCTCCGAGTTCTCTTGCTCCTGACCTTTAATAATTGGCCTTACCCACCAAGCATTCAATTTATCTAGAGGTGGATTTACGTCCACAAAGTCAGTAGTTTTCGTAACAGGCTCGGCATTCAGCTTCATAACCGCACCGCCTTCTGTCGAGCGATAAACATTGAAGGCGATAGTTTTAGGGTCACTCTTTAGCAGCCGCCAGCCTAAATAAACTTTTCCACCTTCCAACGGCACTGCCAGCATGCCACGATTGAGCTTTTCTTCGATGCGCTCTTTAGCCCAGCCCAAAACCGCATTGGGGTCATACAGCGGATCCACCGTGTAAAAACCCAAATTCGGCGGCATCTCCTCAGGATTAAGCGGTTTGAGCACCCGTCCGTTATCTCCCGGCGGGCGAGTAGATATGCTTTCCTGCTTCACAAGTAATTGCGAATTTTGAGTCCACCCTTTTTGCTGGATAAATAAAACACTAATAAACAACATACCAATTGCAATTTTTTTCACCATGATTAGCTTCCTTATAATTATAGGCTTCAGGGTTAAAAAAGAATTTTTATCTATCCCTATCTCCAAACATCGAACATTATATTTAAAATTCTACTATTACTGTATTATTCGGCTGAATGATAAAGAAGCAAGGCCAATCATTAAAATAGTTGCCAGCAACAAATTTCCTATATCCATTGGCAGAGTGCTGTACTGACCCGTAACCAATAGCGCACGCAAGCAATCGACAACGTAGCTCAAGGGATTGACCTGAGCAACAACTTTCAGCCAATTCGGCATAATCTCAACCGGATAAATGGCACTGCTGGCAAAAAAGAGCGGCATAGTAATAACCTGGCCGATGCCCATAACACGCTCACGGGTCTTAAGAAGGCAAGCCAAAAACATAGATAGACTCGAAAAACATATACCGGAAAGCAGAATAACCAGCAGCACTCCTAAAACAGAAAGAAAGTTAATCCTCAAATTGACGCGGATAACCAGCGCCAGCACCAGCACCATAATGGCCTGAAGAATAGAGCGAGCGCCCGCGGCAAAGGCCTTGCCGATAACGATAGCATAGCGCGGAGCAGGCGTCGAAAGCAGCTTGTGGAGCAATCCAAGGTCACGTTCCCAGACAAGCATCAGCCCGTAAAAAATTGATACAAAGACTGCGGACTGCGCCAAAATGCCGGGCGTGAGGAATTGAAGATACCCGTAAGAGCCGGTAGGCAATATATGGACACCAGCAAAGACCTGGCCAAAAATCAATAGCCACAAGACCGGCTGCACGGCTCTAATTATAATCTCGGAAAAGTCATGGCTGACTTTCCTCATCTCAAACTCGGTTATAGTAAATATACTCGAAAGTAATTTGCTCATAGTTATGCCCCAATCTTTCTGATGTTTCTTCGGGTTCTTCTAACATCCTGCCAGGCGGTTTCTTCGGCATCGTCCTGACCGATTCGTTTGCCGGCATATTTAAGAAAGACGTCATCAAGCGTTGCACGTTTCAGCGATATAGAGCGGACTGCAATACCATTGTCTTTCAGCCTGTCGATGATTCGCGGTATCTCCCTATCCGCTTCCTTTATGATAATGTCACAGGAGTCGTTTTGAGCGGCGGACTCGTCTCGGTGGATAGTCAAGCCGGAACTCAGGTGATATTCAAGCCGTTCCAAAACCTGTACAAGCTCGGCGCCGGAATCAGCGGCAATTGAAACCACATCTCCTCCGAGACCGGCTTTCAGCTCTTGTGGTGAGCCGATAACGCTTATTTTGCCGCTATTCATAATGGCAATCCGGTCGCACAGTGTATCGGCCTCATTCATATCGTGGGTGGTCAGCAGAATCGTAACAGCGAACTGGTCCCGCAGACGAATAATATAATCCCAGATTACATGCTTTGTAGCGGGGTCAAGGCCGATGGACGGCTCATCCAGAAACAAGACTCCCGGCTGATTGACCAGAACCTGGCCGATTTCCAGCCGTCGCATCATACCGCCGGAATAGGTCTTGACCAGCTTATTGCTGTAATCGGAAATTTGAAGGAAATCCAGAACTTCCTTGATTCGCTTTTTTCGCACGTCACGCGGCACATAAAAGAGCTTGGCATAAAAAAGGAGATTCTCGTAGCCGGTGAGGTCGCCGTCAACCGAAATATCCTGCGGCACATAACCACATAACTGACGCACCTGCCTTGGCTGCTTCAATATATCCATCTCAGAAATTTTCACTTTGCCGGAAGTGGGTTTAATAAGTGTAAGAAGACACCTGATAGTAGTAGTCTTGCCTGCTCCGTTAGGTCCGATAAGGCCGAATATCTCGCCCTTATCCACCTGAAACGAGATGTTATCAACCGCAGTAAGCTGTCCGAACCGCTTGGTCAGCTCATTTACCTCTATCATATTCATATTTGCCTTTTGTGGATTTTGACCATCTTTTTCAATTTGCCGGCCAAGGCCGAGCTTATCTGGTTCTGTCTCATCCGCCAGAGCCAGTTGCCTTTTTTCTTGGCAGGGTGGTTCATACGCGCCTGTGAGCCTAAGCCGAGACAATCCTGCATCGCAATTACAGCTAATTTAGCCGCCGAGCCAAGCACCAGGCGTATCATCTCCCAGTGCACGTTCTTATCGGAAACTTTATAACCCAGATAATCAAACAACCGCCTCCTCTGCTCGGTTGTCGCCTCATTTTCAAACCAGCCTCTGGTGGTATCGTTATCATGTGTGCCAGTATAGACGATGCAATTTTCTATATGGTTAAGCGGGTAGTGCGGGTTTTTGGCCGGGGCCGGACCAAAACCAAACTGCAAAACCCTCATACACGGAAAACCAAACCTGGTGATGACCTCTCTAACATCGGCGCTGATTATGCCGAGATCTTCGGCAAAGATTGGGGCATCCGGAAACCGCTTAAATAACGCGCTAAAAAATTCATCTTTCGGCGCTTTGACCCACCTGCCGCAGATAGCTACCTTGTGACCGGCCGGGACCTGCCAATAGGCAATAAATCCGCGAAAATGGTCGATTCGAACAAGGTCATATAAACGCAGGTTGTGCTTTATCCGCTCCATCCACCAGGCGAAGTTTGTTTCCTTCAGCTTCTTCCAGTTATAAACGGGATTGCCCCAAAGCTGACCCGTTCGGCTGAAATAATCAGGCGGCACGCCAGATATAAATCTCGGCTCTTTGGCCCTTGTAAGCTTGAAATACTCCGGATTGGCCCAGACATCCGCACTATCATAAGCGGCATAAATCGGCATGTCACCGATTATCTTTATCCCGAGATTTCGGCAGTAGCTCTTTAGCTGCCAATACTGCTTGTAGAAGATATATTGGATAATATACTGCCGTTTTATATCATCGGATAGCTGCTCCTTTACGGATTTTAGCGCTTGCACTTTCCTGTCACGCAGCTCACGTGGCCATTGGCTCCATCGCCGTCTGCCAAATCGCCTTTTTAATGCGATGAATACCGCAAAATCATCTAACCAAAACTTATTTTCCCGGACAAAATCCAAATATTTAGCCCCGCCCCCGTGTCTTCTGTCGAAGACAGAAACGGGGGCGGGGTTTGCAACGAATTTTTTTGTTGCCAAATCAAGCAATTTCGACTTGTACAAAGATACCTTTTTATAATCAACCCTGCCAGGCTCGAAGGCAGGAGCATCTTTAAGCTCATTTTTTGCAAGAAGCCCGTCGCGATACAGAAACTCCGGACTGATAAGTAACGGATTGCCGGCAAAAGCAGAGATGCAGTTATAAGGTGAATAGCCTGTTTGAGCACCGGTATCGTTTAATGGCAGAATCTGCCAGTAGCTCTGGCCGGCCCTTTTTAGAAAATCCGCGAATCTAAAAGCTGAAGGCCCAAAGTCACCTATGCCGAATTTTGAATCTAATGAAGTTATATGCAGCAGAATGCCGCTTGCCCTTTTACTAAGCATACTTCGTCCATCGTCCATCGTTATGGAACCGCAAGTCCCAGATGGTTCGCCAGATTCTTAAAATGCTCAAGCCATTTCTGTGCCTGCGGGTCGCCGGCGTCTGCTTTATTTTTCATTTCAGGCTTTCTTTCTTTAGCGACGGTGAAAAAGATATTCTGAGCATTTTGCAGGTCCATATCGGGCGTCAGTATCTTCAATATTTCGAGCGTCCTTTCAATTGCACGAAGCAAATCACCGTTTCCAGGCGATTCGTTCAACTGACTCATTAGCCGATTGATTTTTAGGCCGCCCTCGAATTTCAGCCTCTCACGGTCGAGCTCGAGCGAAAATTGAACCGCTTCATCGGTAAGATTTCGAAGGCGGCTAATGTCGATTTCATCGGCCTGAATCACACGGCGCAAGTCCTCATTAACGACAAACTCAGCCAGCACCGAAAGAGCCTTCGGCAAAGGCATATTCATACCTCGAATCATCTGCATTATGGCGTAATTATGCTCGTATATGTGCCGAAAAGAGCTTTCAATCTCCTCTCTGGTGTTGGCGAGCAGCTCATTGAGAATGCGACGCTGCGGGTCCTTAAATAAATGCAAAATGGAGTAGTTCCTTCCGTCGAAATAAACATTCATCAGCCGAATTACCTCGTTGGTATCTCCCTTTCGAAAAGACCCAGCCAGTTTTGCTCTTGTCTGATTAAAGTCCTGCTCCGCAGTGCGCGGCCCAAGAGCGGCAAACAGATTCTGCTCTCCAAGGTAAAGCGCAACCATATCAAGAGCCGCCGTTTCAAGGGTGATTTTCGACCGTATCGTCGCTCTGGCGGTGGTCAGCACCTGCATGCCGGCCTCGGCTCGGTCGCTGTCATCCACTGTCACGCTATAAGAATATATGTCCACAGGGTCTTGCCGGCTTTTGCCGGGTTCAAAGATTGTGCATAAAGCAAAATGAGCCGCAACCCTGTCGAGGTCTATCTTGGCAGGCTCAACAAAGGCTTCATAAACATCTTTACCGGTGGGATACTTTTTCTTGCTGGATGGCGCTCTGGCGAGTGAATTTTTGAACTCCGGCTCAAAATCGCTTTTTTGCACATCCCTGCACAACTGCATAGCACGGGCGGCGTACTGCATCACCTGTACCGTTTCTATGCCCCAAATATGGTCGAAAAACCATCCGCAACTGGTGTACATCAAAAGGGCATTACACTGCATCTCCAGCAGCTTTAAGAATTTTACCTTGTCCTCATGGGTAAGCTCTTTACCCGTAGTGTGAGAAATAAACTTTTCGACATTTTCGAGAGACCTGTCATGTATAACGTTTATATATTCATTTCGCGCCTGCCACGGGTCGCTGCAATATTGAGCCATTCTTTCCTGATAAATCGACGTTAGTTTATCCCGCAACCAGTCCACAGCCTCGCGCAAAGGCGCCCGCCACTGCTGCTGGCTGGAATACGATAGATTTGCAGCGCATCCGCAGTTGTTCCTCCATCTCCCCACGCCGTGATCGCAGCTCCAAGACGTATTTTCCCATATTTCGACCTCCTGGTTAGGCGGAAACTTCTCAAGATACTCGGCGTAAATCGTCACCTGAGCAAGCTTATTGGTTTCTATCGTGTGCAGGCAGTAAGCCAAAGCCATATCAGCAAAGCGGTGATGATGCCCGTAGGATTCGCCGTCGCTTGCTATATGAACGAGCCGAGGTTTATCAGTGCTGCCGGGAAAAGCCCCGATGAGCCTGTCGGCAAAGTCCTTGCCGTTTTGAAGCAGCTCGCCATAAGCGATATCGTATGAGATTGAGCCGTTGAAGAAAAATAATGCTACCTGTTTGCCGGACGGCAAATTACATATATACGGAACGGTCGTGTCAAGCTCGTTTTCGCTAACCTGCCTCCATTTCTTTGCTCCGATTTCGCGAACCCTCTGCGCCTGCCGCGGTGCAAGAATCGTGAACTTTATGCCATGCTCGACAAGAGCTTCGAGGGTGGGTATATCGACAGCCGTTTCCGGCAGCCACATCCCCTCCGGCTCTCGCTGGAAGCGCCTCTGAAAATCTCGAACTGCCCAGATGATTTGCGTGTGTTTATCCCGTGCGTTTGCCAGCGGCAGAATTATATGATTGTAAGCTTGAGCCAGGGCGCAGCCGTGGCCGGAGAATCTTTCCCGGCTTATTTTGTCGGCCAAAAGAACCTTTTCATAAACGTCTGGAGCGTGCTCTTGGAGCCAATAAAGCAAGGTTGGGCCGAAATTGAGGCTGATTTTGGCATAGTTATTTACGATTTCGACTATTTTTTTGTCGGCTCCGAGAATTCGCGAGTCGGCGTTTTGTCTGTAGCACTCGGCTGTTACGCGCTCGTTCCAGTCGTGGTACGGATATGCTGAGTCCTGCATCTCGACATCTTCGAGCCAGGGGTTTTCTCTCGGCGGCTGATAGAAATGGCCATGAATGCAAATATATCTATTCATTATTTAACCTTTACGTAACACAATCCCGCAACCTCGCTCCGCCGAGCCTACTCCGCCGAAGCGGCTGCGAAGGCCGGAAGCAGCTACCCAAAGGCGAGTAAATTGCGGGGCTAATTATTCTGCACTTTGCATACATTGAAACTGCAATGATATAGAAATTCCCCCCGATATGCAAGAGCCGCACGATGCGGTGACGGTTATTTCTTCGGTGTTAGGCTCATAATGTAGTATAGAAAAAATACAAAAAAGTTGACGACTCAATTTGCCTCTTTAAAATTTCTATGTTAGACTTTATCTGGATAAGGAAAAGAAACAGGACAAAAGAAACTTATCACCTTTGTTCAAAGAATAGCCGCCTGTGAGGAAGGAAGGTAGTATAATGCAAACGGGTACGCCCAGAGCAAAGGCTGATAGAGACCCAAAAGCAGAGCTCCTTGGCGTAACGTGACAAAAGTTATTTCTCATTGGGGGGGCTATGTAAGTTTCTTTCCGAGTTGGCCTCGCCTTCGGGCGGGGCCTTTTTTTTGCGCATAATCTGCGGCTTTAACGCCAGTTTAAATAATCCCCCATAAAAGTAAAAAAAAATTTGACTTACAATATATAGTGATTAGAATATTTATACTACCAAATGTAGTATTATGCGGGCAACCGGCAACAATCAGGAGCCAACAAACAGCAAGAGCAAACGGAAACCTAAAGGAGGTAAGACTGACTTGTGAAATGTCCCTTTTGCAAGGAAGACAGCGATAAGGTGGTGGATTCACGCTCCAGTGATTCCGGCAGAGTAATCAGGCGCCGCCGACAGTGTCTGAGCTGCAGAAGGCGGTTCACTACTTATGAAAAAATCGGCGAAGGCTATAAACTCTACGTGATAAAAAAAGACAAGTCTCGTGTTCCTTACGACAGAGACAAGCTCATTGGCGGCTTGCAAAAGGCCTGTTATAAAAGGCCCGTTTCCCCAGAGCAAATTCAGCATTTAACCGACAAAATCGAAGAGGACATATTTAAACACTTCGACAAGGAAGTTGAGTCGGCTTTTATCGGCGAAAGCGCAATGAAGCATCTCCGCACCATTGACAAGGTCGCCTACATTCGCTTTGCCAGCGTTTATCGGGATTTCAGAGATGCAAACGATTTGATTGACGAAATCAGCCGGGTAATCAAAGAAGCCGAGCCGTTAGAGCAGCTGAAGCTTTTTGATGATTAAGAGTTTCTTATGTATATTATTATTAGGGATAAACAGGATATTTAGAATTATGTATTCCTTTTGTCGTAGATTACATGGCTTTATTCGTTTGCGGATATGAATTTAAAATTTTTGTCTTTTTTTTCTTTACTTTAGCCTTTTTGCCATATTAAATACTGTTTGCAGGCTGAAAGGAGGAGTTGAGAATGCAGCTCAAAGTCGTAAAGACAGACGGAACTGTCGAGGAATACCTGCATACCAAAGTAATCGGCGCCATCAATAACGCTCTTGGCAGGAGCGGTCAAGCGGATATATCTATTGCCGAAGAGCTCGCCGAGGTGGTGACATATTATCTCTATCACAAGCAGGATAAGCACAATGTTACCAGTGGCGAGGTCTTTTCCATAATAAAAGCGGTTCTGACAGCAACAGGCTATGAAGAGGCCGCAGCCGCCTTAAGCGAGCATTTTTACGAGCGCAAGCTCAAACGCTCACGCATAGAGGTTGTGCCCGTTGACATACAGGAGCTGACGGATACAGAAATTCTCGGCAGGGCTGAACAATTACAGGATAGATCCCGCTGGGATAAAGCAACAATAGTAAATGACCTTGTAACCAAGCAGGGCCTTTCTCGGCAAATGGCTCGAACGATAGCTTCAATGGTCGAGGAAAAGATATTCAACGTGGGGATAACGCTTGTTCCGGTCAGCTTAATAAAGCAGCTTGTCCTGGGCGATACCGCAGCGGTGCTGCGGGCACAACGCCAGCTTCTAAGCGTCTAAAAAAATATAACCAATTGTCCAGCCTTAAATAAATAAAAGCGGTTTTTCAGCCTCGCTTCTTTAGCAGTTTGAACACGTCCTCGCCGCCGTTTATCAAATGCACTAACGGCTGCGGCCTATCAACACCCTCAATAAATTTTGGTCGAGCCGTCCATGGGGTGACACTCAAAACTCCCGTCAAATCCATCCAGTGCTCAAGCCTTGCCACCGGCAGGAGCCATGTTATATGGAAGTGATTGGCCGGCGGATACTGCTTATACTCCATCATACTCGCATATTTCGGCACCACAAAGGTATGCGGCCAGGTCGGCGTAGTCAAATTGCACATCGCCTGGGCAAGTTTATCCGGCACTTCAGTTGTATGTGCCTGGTCCCAAATCAGACTAAACAGTCCGCTGGCACTACTGTAGGCTAATCGCCCTGCGATACCTTCGATTCCAGCTGGTGTCATAAACGTAACTGAATTACCGCCGCCTGGAAAGTAGAATTCATCAGCTAAAGGCATTGCAACGCCGTCCATTATATCTTTAATAGATGCTCCGGGTTTGGCCGCCCAATCAAACGCGGCGCTGCCTGAGTTGTCGCCATCAACCAAACCTTTGTTATACCAGTCTGTGTTTTTATCTAATCCTTTGACACCGATTTTCTCGGCTAATTCTTTGATTTCCCACGCCTCCCAGACTTTTCTGAAGTCCATAAATAAAGGCGGATTTCCGCCGGAAAGATACGTCATAAACAGCATCGTCAAAAGTCCCTGCATGTCGGCTTCGGTAGCAAAAGGAATCGCCGCCTTTCGCCCATTGTGATCGAAGGTCGAGTTGAACAAGCTCTCCATTACATCGGCCACCGGCAGCGGAATACCACGGGGGTCGCTACCCCATTCGAGCTGGCTCATAAATCCGCCGCCTACCGCATTCAAATCCGCCATCAGGTCGCGAACGATTAAGTATATCGCCAAGCTCATATTGAATCTTTCGCTGTCGGCATCGTTGCGAAGCTCCAAGCGTTTGCCAATGTATTTATCTATCCAGTTACGCAGAGCTTTAAGCTCCTTTTCACTATAGGCCTTTTTGTTCAGCATATCAGCAAGAAGTTTCATATCCAGGCGAGTAATTTCTAATCCGAAAGTATTGCGGGTGGGAATAATATGCGCCAGAGCCGTTTCCATTCCCATCGAATCGTGTCCTAAAATCACGACCCTCCGACCCCGCAGGCCGACAGTGGTTACTGCCGCATAACACCAGTCAATGAGGCTCTTGGCAGTCTGCTCGGTCATTTTTGGATTGGCTCCCGTATCCGGCCATGTGCCGACATTTAAAGCGGCCATTCGGCCGTACTGGCTGATAGCGCCATTGAGGGCGTGGGCATATACTACGCCGGGTTTGGGGCCGCTGTTGCCGCAGGTGATATTTACGGGTGTATTGGTCGGGAATTGCGAAAGCAGTGAGATAGTCGTAAGCTGTGGAAAGGCCCATGTATCCGGCACACAGACTAAAATATCCACGCCGGCTTTGCGGAACTGCTGAGCGACAATATCCGCCTGCGATTCGCCATCTACAAGGACGGTCGAATAGACAACCGCCACCGTAGTCTTATCAGGCAGCACTACCGAGCCGCTTATACAATCCGCCGCCATTTTTGCGATTGTCTGGCAGCGTGTTCGGCTATCCTTATCTATGCGAGGGTCGCTTGTGGCGAAAACACCGATGACCGGAACTTTTGGCGTAGCTTTATTTATAACCGGCAAACGTTGTGCTTCAATTTTCTTTGCCATTTTATACTCTCCCTTCCCAATCGAGGTCGGTAACTTATAATTTTAGAATGCAGAAGCATCTTCCAGCATTTTTCTGACAAAGTCCAGGAACTGCGCTGCATAAGCGCCGTTGGTAACCTTGTGGTCAACCGAAAGAGTCATATTCATAAGCTTGCGAACTGAAATGTTCCCATCCTCCGGCACACAGGTATCGGTTATCCTGCCGATGCCTAAGATGCTGCACTGGCCTGGCACGACAATCGGGATAAAATTGTCTATGCCGAATGCTCCGAGGTTGCTAACGGTGATGCAGCCGCCCTCCAAATCGGTCGGAGCTAATTTATTGCTACGGGCTCTTTCAATCAATGCCTGACTGTTACGTGCAATCTGTTTAATATCTTTTTTATTTACATCCTTAACAATCGGAGCAACCAAGCCCCCCGGCACCGCAATCGCAAGGCCTATGTGAATCGCATCAGCCAATTTGATAGTGTCACCTGTTAATTGACCGGTCATTATCGGAAATTTTTCCAGACCCGTCGCAACCGCCTTAATAATAAAATCGTTGTAGGAAATCTTCACATCGCCTGACTCGTTCATTTTCTTTCGCATCGCAACAAGGTCGGTGACATCAGCTTTTACGGTCAGATAAAAGCACGGTATCTCCAGCTTGGATTTAAGCATTTTTTCTGCTGTTATTCGCTGGAGTCTATTGAGCGGTATCGTTTGCCCGAGCTTGACCCCCACCCCTTCGTCCATCGTCTCTCGTCCCTCGTCCCTCGTTTTAGCAGCGGCTGCGGCTTTGACATCCTC
>CAZIED010000009.1:0-21063 GCA_964538525.1 uncultured Pirellulales bacterium
CCTCAATGAGCTGGCTGTTTGATTGTATGGACCAGCGTTTCTTTAATATCGTCCGGGAGCCGGCTATGCGAAGCCTTCTGTACGGACAAGCGGTTAATGCCCCCGACGCTCCACCACTCACAGATGAGCAAAAAACAGCCGTACAGTTCTATGGCCGGGTCGCAACAGGTATGGTTTTATTGGGCTGGGCGGTTGGCGGATTTTTCTTCGGAATGTTAGGTGACCGAATAGGACGTGTAAAAACAATGATGGTTACTATTTCAGTCTATGCCGGCTTCACAGGCCTATCGGCTTTGTCAATAGCATGGTGGGACTTTATAATTTACCGCTTTCTGATAGGGCTGGGCGTGGGAGGGCTATTCGCTGCAGCGGTTACATTAGTCGCTGAAGTAACGCCGGCTCCGGCGCGTCCTCATGCACTCGGCCTGCTACAGGCACTTTCTGCTACAGGCAATGTCATGGGCTCAGCCATAAGTATTTTCCTCAAACCACAGGGAACACTATTTGGAATCGAGAACTGGCGGTGGATTTTTGTCGTCGGAGTCCTGCCTGCACTTATGGTTGTTGCTGTTCAAAGATTGTTAAAGGAACCTGAAAGCTGGCAGCAGGCAAAAACAAAAGCGTCCGAGGACCTGCATAAACAGCTCGGAGCATGGCATGACCTCTTTTCGCCGGGTCTTTGTAGAAATACACTCGTAGGACTTACATTAGCGGTAGCCGGCGTAATTGGATTATGGGGCGTGGCATTCTTCTCTCCCGAGCTGGTTCGCGATGGACTTAAAGAGCTTCCCAAAGCAGCACAAGACAAATACGTCGGCATCGGCCTGATGTTACAGGATATAGGAGCATTCTTCGGCGTTTATTTCTTCACAATGGTCGCAGCACGGCTCGGCAGAAAACCAGCCTTTGGGCTGTTTTTCCTCTTGGCCTTTGTGGCTACAGCCCTTATCTTCCAGTTCCTGCGACAGCCGAACCATGTTTTCTGGATGCCGCCAATACTCGGCTTCTGGACACTCTCGGTATTCGGAGGTTACGCAATCTACTTCCCAGAGCTTTATCCGACCCGATTGCGCAGCACCGGCGTCGGCTTCTGCTATAACGTCGGACGGATAATCACCGCTGCGGCTTTGTTCGGCAGTGCTTATCTTGTCGAAATGCTTAAAAACATCGGCGTAATTGAACCATTCCGTGTGGGTTCTATCCTGATAGCCGGTATCTACTTTTTAGGGATAGCCGTCTTATTGTGGGCACCCGAAACCAAAGGCCGTCCGCTACCGGAAGATTAAAACTCGATGCTCGATACTGGATACTCGATACACGCCGAGCATCGAGAATCGAGAGACGAGTATCTCAAGTAATAATATGACAGACGAGCAATGGGAAATATTAAAGCGAGTGCTGGCCGGTGAATTGAACGAGTCGCTGCCGGTAGGTTTCATTATCGACAGTCCCTGGCTTCCATGCTGGGCAGGAATATCAACCCTTGACTATTTCACCAGCGAGCAGATGTGGTTCGAGGCCAACCTCAAGGCGGTCAAAAGGTTTCCCGATTGTTTATTTCTGCCGGGCTTCTGGGCTGAATTCGGCATGTGCACCGAGCCGTCTGCTTTCGGCTCAAAATGCACCTGGCAGGAAAATGAGCTGCCCTTCGCCTATAAAATCATCAAAGATATTCAGGAAGTTCACTCGCTTGGTAAGCCGAATCCAAAAACAGACGGCCTGACACCATTTGTCCTTAATCGTTTGAAACACTACCAAAACCAAATCGAGCAGGCAGGTCACAGTATTAAATTTGCAGTTTCACGTGGGCCTTTAAACATTGCTACTTTCCTTATGGGGACTACCGATTTTTTAATGGCCATTCGTACCAATCCCGATGAAATCCACAAGCTGCTCGGCATTGTAACGGACTTTATAATCGACTGGCTTACACTCCAGGCAGAAACATTTCCATCCATCGAAGGCATATTTATTCTTGATGATATCGTAGGTTTTCTGGGAGATGACGATTTTAGACAGGCGGCGCTTCCGTACCTTAAGAGAATTTTCCAGACGTTGCAAACGAGCGTAAGGTTCTTTCATAACGATGCGGCCGGGCTGGTATGTGCATCACATCTTGCCGATATAGGCGTGAATTTATTTAACTTCAGTTTCCAGCACAGCTTAAACGAGATAAAGGAGCTGACGAAAAACAGTGTCACTTTATTGGGAAATATTCCACCGCGTGATGTGCTCGCTTCCGGCACGACCGAAGATGTGCGCAGAAGCGTCAAAGCCGCAATTGATTCGGTGGAAAATAAAAGCCGGATTATCCTATCCTGCGGCGGAGGAATGCCGCCGAATGTCTCAACGGAAAATATCGAGGCCTTTTTGTACGCGACGCACAACCCCCAGTGAAACTGGGGGTGTTTACGTTAAACCCTTCAAGTTTTCACGACCAAACAACCGATAAAAGATATGGCTCATCAAGGACAGTAATTACGTTAGGTTAAGACGGAGTTGTTAATATGGATAGAGATTTGATAACAATCTTGGTAGCAGCTATTATATGCCTGGTCTTGATATTTGTTGTCGGCTGTGAAAGCAGGGCACAGAGCGGCGCTCTTATCGGCGGTCTGATTGGTGCTGGTGCCGGTCAGGTTATAGGCCATGACACAAAATCAACCGTAATCGGAGGCGCCGTAGGTGCCGGAGCCGGTTACATCATAGGCAATGAAACCGACAAAAAAAAGTAATGATCCCAATAGACAACTTATCAAAAAGCTAACGGCCTTTTAGGAGCTCTTAGCCGCCTTGATTCTCATAATTCTAATAATTAATCCCAATTAAATTAGGGCATTTATTTTAGTCTTTGATAGCGGTTCGGCGGGCTTTTACACACTTTCTCTCTGTAAGATTTTCTCAATCCAATCATCTTGCTGCGAAAAAAGCCGTGAACATGCACGGCCTCGTGCTACATAGCGACCCGTCCTCCGTAGCACTGCGGAGGGTGGAAGCGCTACTTCGCAGGGTAGAATTTGTAACAATTAAACTGGCCAAAAGTAATCACTGTTTATCGAACGGCAGCTTAACTCCCCCTGTTTTATTTCTAATAACATCCGGTCTGGTTCCGATATCATAATCTTTCTTTCCTTTTTTGACACGACAAACGAGACCTTTGGAAACTTTTGACAAATCGCCGTCTACTACTTTTGCCAATGACATTGTTTGGTCTACCCTCTGAACTTCTAAGGTGGCAACATGGTTTTCGATCTTTCCAATTGACTCTTTAGTATCCTCATCAAAGATTGCCTTGCCCTCGATGAAGACGTCGAGCAGCATGCCTTTTGTCATTTTCTCACCGCCCTGATTCAGGATTATCTGGCCGTCCTCTTGCACAGCGGCGATTTTGATGGGATAAACACGGTCAATAATTGCTTCTATTACGTCGTTGACCACCAGTGAAATAAAAGCATCGCGTACCTGATGCGGGTCCCATTCGGCAGGGTCCAGCTCGTCGGCAAGATTTCTGACTTCTTCGTTCTCAAGGTACTTTTGTACAGCCGAGGCCAGGACGATCTGCTTTGTAGAGCTATCAACAAATCGAAAGTTAAAATTTAATCTTGCTTTGAATTCGTTAGTTGTGTAATCTGCGGCCTTTAAGTACTTAGCAATTCTCTCGATTTGAGCCTGGGATATGGTCCCTACGAGCAAATAATCGGCACCCAAAGTTTCTGCCAGCTTTGCCTGCTCTCCAAGAGGAGCATCGAAGGAAAGGAGCATTTTCTTTTCCTTGGCAAAGTCAGTAAGGTTTTCTCGGTCAAGGACAGCGAATTTATTAGTTTGAGTCAGTCCAATAGCAAGTCGTTGAGAAAACAGCGTAGAAAGTGTATCATCGGATATTGTGAGATTCAAGAATCGGAATTCCTTCTGTAGTGTTTTTATAGGCATTAAGGCGATTTTTACTCTTTTAGTCTGGCCCCGTTCGCCATAGTCGTAAACAGCGACTTGGAGTTTGACTTGGTAGCTGTCCTTGTCAATTTGCTTTTCCTCGAGAACATTGTAGGTTTTTACCAGGCCGCCGATTTCGGTTGTGTAGACTGTGCCTTTTGTAGCAACATCTACAGAATCGAATTCTATTTTCCTTTGGCCGGGCTGTTCGGCACCTATTCCGGCCTCTGCGCCACGAAAAGCAAATTCGTAGGTTCCGGAATCAACTTTTACACCTCTGACCTGCTCGACCGCTCTGTACAGAGCGTTCTTTATAGCTTCGTCTCTGTTACGGCCCTGACCGATAACTTCTCGGATAACAACGTTGTTTGGTTCGGTCTTCAAAAGGCCTCGGGGGGCGTCACGCTTTTTACTGGCATCATTGATAGGATTATTCCCTGCTGCCGGCGGATTATCAGCAATCACCACTACAGCTGCAAGCAGGTAGAGCGCAAATATGCACATTATTTTTTTCATCTTCACACCTTTGAAAAAAACCTGTCTATTAAGCACTTTTACCAAGCAACAGATTTATCGCTGCCTCTTTTGCCGACAAGCACTTCATCCTGCCAGTATCTTAGGCCGCTTTTAACATCGCTCAGTTTAAGCTGGAAATAGTATTCAACCTGCTGGCGGTTCTGGTCATAGGGAATATTCCTCTGGAATATTTTGCCGGAGATGCTCAGTTCTGGTGCAATAAGGGTTTTTCTTTTGGGCACGGTGTTGGGGTCAAACTCTTCTGAATCTCTAAGCTCTCTTGTCTCATGGACCAGCTTGTCGGAACCACTGCCGACAGCGGATGTCATAATCGCTTGACCACTATTTAATAGTTCTGTCTCGATTTTTACCATTAGCTGGTCGGTGTCAATTCTCTGCATTGTATCATTTACGATTCTGCCGGTGGCCACTACATATCTGCCGCCGTCTTGTTTTTTTAGGGCACCTGAACCAAGCATTGACTGGATAAGCTTACTTGCGGCGGTATCGAAGTCCCTATAGTCTAAAGCCATAACAGGCTTTCCCTCGTCGTGCATGACATCGATGTTCGCCGTTTCCTGCGCACAACCAGCTACTGCTACTAAAGTAGCAATTATCGTTACGATATGTAATCTTGTTTCTTTCATAATTTACTCCCACTTTCTTGTATCCATTCTGAAATCTACTGCTTTCGGTCTCGGCGCGACGGCCTTAAAGGTAAAGGGTGAATTTCCCATTGCCGACATCGGCAGCCAGACACTTGTTTTTGTATCAATAAGAAGTCCGCCTTCATCGAGCCACTCGACTCGGTATCTAAAGCGTTTGGTCTGATAAGATTTATTAAATCCTTCGACATAAACTTCGAGCAGTCCTGCATCGTTTTTTCTGGTAGTAGCTTTGGTGATTTCGATGCCTTCGCCGATCAGGTTGCTGAATGCGTGGGCAACTGGACGAGTAACGATATTACTCGCGAGCGTATCACTTTTAACTTCTTCCCTCACGTGGATTCTCGGGTCATTCTGCTGCTGATTACAGCCATAAGCGAGAACTACTAACATAGTCATTATAAATTCTAATTTTATCATAGTATTTCTCCTGCATATTTATAACAATAATTTAATATTTTATCACGTCGCAAACATGCTTTGCACTGTTAAATGGTATTCTAATATAGACTATGGCATTTTTACAAGGGGGAATTTCTATTTTAAATTTCTCCCCACCTGATGGTTCTATAGTTAATAACCTATCGGAGGGTATAGGCAATCGTGCAACCTGGAAATCCTTTGGCAGCGTGGTCCAAATTCTGACATCGGCGGCGGTTGTGGCGAACGTATAAATCGCGACAAGAGTAGAGGCTAAGGATGCTGAAGAACTGTCTTGATCCTCAAGAGCGTACTGGGCTACCGCTTTCGCGGTGGCGGATATAATGGCTCTGGTCAGAATACCTTTAAAGTCTTTATTAAACTCTGTTTGGATGACACGGTCCATATCCACGACGATCTGTGTCCTATAATTACGGCCAAAAGTTGTGATCGATAAGTATGGATAAGCCTGCTCTCTAAATTTCAGTTTCGGCAGAGCAATTCCTACATATTTAACCTTATTCGTAGCAACAAACAAAGGTATATCAATTCTGAACTCTTCCTTGATAGGTCCAAGCCCGTTTTCAAATATTACCCATACTGTGTCTTTCAACTCCTTCTGGCCGTCAAGAATACCCTCAGTGGTAGCCAAATCCTCAGCTATGTATTCGTTGTCACTAACCATTCCATACGATTCCTTCAGAAGAGTGACAGCCTTTTGGTGGTCACCAACGAGGTTAAAAAAAACTCCGGAAATATAGGTTGTAAAGGGATTAACAAAGTCGGGGTAGGCCTTGAATTCGAACAAACTGGGATATCTATCAGCTATTAACTTATTGATTTGGGGATTCTCTACGTTTTCTTTAACATGCGATTTCTCTTTTTTCTGCTCCTTTTCTAATTCATTTTTCAGCTTAGCGATTTCTTGGGCGAAGTTTTCCGTTGCACGTCTTTGCCTGTCAAGAGCCCTGTTGAACTCTACTCGTGCCAGGTCATTTTCACCGAGTGTCATAAAGTTCAAGGCTTTGTAGGTGTTGACCATTATACCGTCGTATTCTTCGCCCACATAAGGGATGATATTCTCGTTAACAATAATTGCAGCAGCAGAATCAACGACTTTGTTTTGGTAGTCGAAGAATTTCAACATCTCTTCTGACTTATCAAAATAATCGTTGCTTTGTCGATGGTTCTGCTTAATCCGATCAAGGCAGCCGAGCTGCATGGACCATAGTAGATCTTCTCCTTTAGGCTTCTTGCCTTTACCGATTCTTAACTTGGCAAATTGTGTAGTTTTTTCCAAATCGACGGACCCCAGATAATCTGTCTTAAAGAAGCTGTCAAACTTTATAAGGTGGCTTTGGGGACGATTACAGCCTGCAATAAAGACGACCAGTATTAACAATGGACGAATAAGGTTAGAATACCTTTTGCCCATCATACACGCCTCATTTCCGATTTTCCTCCCATATTTTGTCCCTCTGAGTAAATACAACTCGCCACTCGTCATGATGCAATCAATTGTATTAATTGTATTAATTGTATTAAAATTGTCAACTTTTTCAGAAAAAATAAAAAAAGGCTAAGGGTATTGCCTTTACCCTTAGCCTTTAACGGTTAATAAAAAGCACCCGTTTCTGCTTTCGCAGAAAGCATGGGTGTATGATTTAGAAAATATTTTTCCAGAATCCGGTTTTTTCTTTCATCTGCTCCATTCGAGGCGGTAAGGTTTTGCATATTTTTGCCACTATGTTTTGTACACTTTTTAACTCAGCAAGTGTTAACGGTAACCCGCCGGCAGCTAACGACCCGCTCGTAAAACCTCTTAATGCTTGATTTTCTTCCTCGCCGGTGCCAATACCGCCCTCTTCGCCGCCTCCAAAAATGCGAGATAGACTCAGAGTCCCTGTGGTTTTACCTGAGCCAATGCCTATCCATAAGAAGCTGCCATCCTGAACATCTATCATCACAGCACTCATCGATATTGTGTTATCAAAATGAGGGACGTTAACGGCAATAACGACAGGAACTTTAAGGGCTTTGCCTGCCTGAGTGGCACCTTCAACGGTGCTTAAGTCTATTGAAGGCTGTTGCTGCTCTGAAAGTATTCCTTTAACCTGGCTCCTGCCTACAGGTGCATAGCCTCTCTTTAATAATTCCATCGCAAAAAATTCGGCTATCTGATTCTTGGCAGTCTCGCTTTTTACGGCACCTTCAACAGCTACAATAGCAACCTTATCCACCTTGGAAAAGTCATAGCCGGTTCTATAAAAGCTCTCACCTTTGCGTAAGGCACAGCCACCGGCAATTAAAGCTGCCAACACTGCACATATAGATAATATCTTCATAATCAATACCTCCACATAAATGTTCAGCCATCTGAAATAGCCAAAAACAACTTAATGTTTAATCAAACGGCATTTAATTGTCAACTATTTTCCTCGACATAATGATAAATGGCTCAGCGCTTTTTTACCCTTTATCAAATCATGTCTGTTAAGGTGCTGCTCATACGCCCTATAAAATCTTATTCATGTAAAAATATTATCGGTTAAAAATACCTCGGTATTCACAGTTTCTTGACAGTTGTGGTTTTCTAAAGGCAGGTTTTTAGTGCTGAAAAAACAGCGGTCTCGTTCACAATAGTCAACATCAAACCCAATCAATTTACATCAAAAATCGTTAAATAAAGCATAAAAAGCGTGTAAAAACCGCCACGTTGAATTTTTCCAACAAGTTGCTCCAATCAGCATAACAGGTGCGTTTAGGAAATTCTAAACAAAAATCAAGGGTTGCTTATTAGGAACGTTTTTCCACTTTATTATCGGAGCTTGGTATTTATAAAGCTGAAATATGGGGTTTTTGTTATTTGGGTATAAATTTTGCTGTAAAATTGGGTAAAATTTACATCGAAGGCTCTTTTATCCGGTAGTGAAATCCGGAAGGAGGGGTATGATGGATGAGACAAGATTTGAAGACAAAATCAATGAATTAGCCAAAGAATTTGGAGATGCTGCCGACTCGCAAACCAGCAAGCTAACTAAACTTGCCGAACAAGAACAAGCCAGCCATAAGCAGCTTGAAAACAGCATCAATCGCCTGCATGAATTACTGGATTATCTGCGGGTATGTATCAAATACCAGGCTTTCGACCTTGAAGCGACTCGTCGGGAAAACGAATATTTGCGAAAATTACTTGAAGAAGACGGCCGTTAAACTCTAAACAATCAGAATAAAAACCATTAAATAGAACATAAAGGTCCGGATAAATTCAGCGCCGGTCATATAAAATAAAAAGGCTGAATACAAATCATTCATTTTCATATCTCTGGTCAGCTCCGCTTAAAAAGTGTAGTTAAATACGGATAAGCCTTTTTTCTATCCCAAAATGGGCAGGTGAAAAGTCGCCATTACTTTTTGCCGATAAAATTGATACTAAAGAAAAACCTTATTCTGAAAAATGAACATAGATTCAATTTAAGTCATATAATTAAATAGATATTCTAATGCTGCTCTGCGAATTAACTCGTTACGTTGCACGAGTGATTACATTAGAATTGGTGTATGCTTTAGGGTTTGACAAATCGGCTGAAATATGATATAATAAAGAATTGAAAATTCCGTTGGACTACGCAATGGGGTTTCATTCTTTTTAACGGTTTTTTAAGTTATTAGGACAAAAATATGTTTGAACGTTTTACAGATCGTGCACGTAAGGTTATGGCGCTGGCCAATCAGGAGGCCCAGCGATTCAACCATGAATACATCGGTACCGAGCACATCTTGCTGGGTCTTGTTAAAGAAGGTAGCGGCGTCGGTGCAACAGTTCTGAAGAATCTTGATGTGGACATAAAGAAACTCCGGCTGGAGGTAGAGAAGCTGGTCAAGAGCGGGCCGGATATGGTGACTATGGGCAAGCTCCCGCAGACTCCACGAGCCAAAAAGGTTATCGAGTATGCTATTGAGGAAGCCCGCGCGCTGAATCATAATTACGTTGGAACCGAGCATATATTACTTGGTCTTTTGCGGGAGACCGAAGGGATAGCTGCTCAGGTTATTATGAGCATGGGTTTGAAGCTGGATGATGTGCGGCAGGAAGTTTTGAATCTGCTCGGTGCCGGCGTGGATGATGGCCCCAGCGGGCTGGGAATGAAGATGGGCCCAGGAGTAGCTCGAAGAGCCAAGAGCAAGACGCCGGCCCTGGATAGTTTCGGCAGAGACCTTACGCAATTGGCTTCTGACGGCCAGCTCGACCCTGTAATCGGCAGAAAAAGGGAAATCGAGCGGCTGATACAGATACTTTGCAGACGGACCAAAAACAATCCAGTGCTCCTCGGCGAAGCAGGAGTTGGAAAAACTGCTATTGTAGAAGGATTAAGCCAGCAGATAATCAATAGGCAGGTGCCAGAGCTGCTCAAAGACAAACGTATTGTCGTGCTCGACCTGGCCATGATGGTAGCCGGGACAAAATATCGTGGCCAGTTTGAGGAACGCATTAAAGCAGTAATCAACGAAGTCAAGCGGGCGGCTAATGTTGTCTTATTCATTGACGAACTTCATACACTTGTGGGAGCCGGTGGAGCCGAAGGGGCTATAGATGCCTCGAACATATTAAAACCGGCTCTTTCCAGAGGAGAGGTGCAGTGTATTGGTGCTACTACACTGGATGAGTACAGAAAGTACGTTGAAAAAGATGGTGCCCTTGAAAGGCGGTTCCAAACTATTATAGTAGAATCCCCTTCAAAAGATGAAACCCTCGATATACTTAAAGGCCTTCAAGACCGCTATGAGGCACACCACAGGGTTCGATTCACCTCCGAGGCGCTTTACCAGGCAGTGGAGCTGTCAACCAGATATATTACCGGCAGATGCCTGCCGGATAAGGCAATAGACGTAATTGACGAATCAGGTGCAAGGGTTCGACTTAAGAACATGACCCTTCCGCCGGACCTGACGGCGATTGAAGAAAAGATAGAGAAACTCCAGCGGGAGAAGGACGAAGCAGTTAGAAATGCCGACTATGAGCAGGCAGCCGCATTGAGAGACGAGGCACAACGTCTTTTGGATGAAAAAACACTGCTGCAAAAGAAGTGGTACGAAGAGAATAAAGAGGCAACAGGCGTAGTAGATACCGAGGTAATCGCGGAGGTTGTTAGTAATATGACCGGTGTGCCGCTGACTAAATTAGAGAAAAAAGAAACCCAGAGATTGCTGGAAATTGAGGCTGAGCTGCATAAGACTGTGGTTTCGCAGGATGAGGCCATCATCGCAGTTGCCAAATCGGTAAGACGTTCGAGAAGCGGCATGAAAGACCCCAATCGACCCATGGGATGCTTTATATTCCTCGGCCCCAGCGGCGTCGGAAAAACGCTTCTTGCCCAAGCTCTGGCTGAATTTATGTTCAGCGACAGGAACGCTCTTATCAGATTAGACATGAGCGAATTCATGGAGAAGCACAATGTAAGCCGATTGGTGGGTGCTCCTCCGGGTTATGTCGGTTACGAAGAAGGCGGCCAATTAACCGAGAGAATCAGACGTCGGCC
Source organism: uncultured Pirellulales bacterium (assembly GCA_964538525.1). GTDB lineage: Bacteria > Planctomycetota > Phycisphaerae > Sedimentisphaerales > Anaerobacaceae > CAZIED01. The sequence continues at coordinate 11,072 of CAZIED010000009.1, forward strand.
TTATGCAGTGCTGCTGCTGGATGAGATTGAAAAAGCGCATCCCGACGTTTATAACATACTTCTGCAGATTATGGACGAGGGCAGGCTAACCGACAGCTTCGGACGCATTATCGACTTTAAAAACATCATTCTAATCATGACAAGCAATATCGGTGCTGAGCTAATCAAAAGCCAGGGCGGGTTCGGCTTTGGTAAGAAAACGCCGGAAGCAAATTATGACAAGATGAAAGAAATCCTGCAGAAAGAAGTGGAGCGTCAATTCAGGCCTGAATTCTTGAACCGCGTTGACGATATTATAGTCTTTAGGCCATTATCAAGGGTGAACTTACAGACTATCGTCGATTACGAGCTGGCCAAGGTATTCAAACGACTGATTGAACACGGTCTAAAACTGGAATTGACCGAGCAGGCCAAAGAATTTCTCATCGACAAGGGATACAATCCGGAATTTGGGGCAAGGCCGCTGCGAAGGGCAATTGAGCATTATATAGAAGACCCGCTCGCCGAGGCGGTATTATCCGGCAGATTCAAGGATAAACAGCTTGTAAAGATCGACGTGCAGGATGAAGAAAATCTGAAGTTTGAAGGTTTCGAGCAGAAAGAGCCGGAGGCTGCCAGCCCTGCAGGGGCACAAAAGAGCGAATCCACAATAGCTCGGTCAAAATAATCATATCAGACAACAGAGCAAATCTTCAGAATAAGTATCCGCCAGATGGGGACTTATAAGAGGTTGAAGTCCCTTTCTCGATACGCACTTTTTCTCTTCCATGCCGTTATTGAGAAGTCCTTCCAGCACTTATGTATTGAATTTAATATGTAAATAAGATACTATGTTCAGTGTTCGGTGTCTGCGAACCCTGAGCTCCGAATCCCTGAACAATTAGTAATACGTTTTGCTGAGATATCAAGAAATGAAGAATTGCCGAAGAAAGGTGCTTGCGGCATTTACCTTAATAGAAATTTTGGTTGTTATTGCTATCATAGCAATACTCATGGCAATCATAACACCGGCAATGCGAAAAGCCAAAGAAGCCGCACGAGAAACTATCTGTAAATCGAATTTGCGAAGCGTAGGTCTTGGGATACTGCTTTATTTACAGGACAATGATAACAGGGCTGCCGACTCCTTTAGAAGCAACGGATTTTTTTGGTACGATGCAGCAGGTCGTCTTATAAAGACTAACGATGAGAATGCCTACTGGGGTGTTGCCTATAAAGACTATCTAAAACAGACTAAGGTTTTTGGCTGTCCCAGCTTCAGGCACGTTTCCGAGCTGATTTATCCTAATAATCCTGTATTGATTCGTGAGGCGGCATTCGGACTGAATTCAAATTTTAGCGGTAAAAAGGGTACTGATATTCGAAATCATGCAAGATTTATTATAGCTCATGACCACGCTGAGCCTAAGATGGAGCAGGGCAGCCGTGATATGTTTTATAATAACGGCCCCGGCACAACGAACTTAACAGACTATCGTCAAAATGGTTTCCGCGCAAGATTTTATCGGGGGATTTTCAGACATAATATAAAGTCCGCTGAACTTTTCAAAACCGCCGGTCGATCTAATATCCTTTGGCTGGATGGACATGTTGAGCACTTTGAAGAAACTACAGGCAACGATGTCCCTCAACAGTGGTACACAGGTGAGAAATAAAAAAGAATACAGAAGACAGGAGACAAAAGACGAAATTCTGTATTCTGTGTACTGTATTCTGTATTCTAAACACTTATGGCATTACCGATAGTTGCAATAATTGGTCGCCCAAACGTGGGCAAAAGCAGTCTCCTGAACGCCTTAGCCGGTGCGAGGATAAGCATCGTTGAGCCGACCGCAGGAGTCACCAGAGATCGCATCAGCACCATAATCGAAAAAAACAACCGGTATTTTGAGCTTATCGATACCGGCGGCTACGGAATAGTTGACGCCAACCAGCTAAGTGAGCACATCGAAAAGCAAATTATGCAGGCGATTGAATCAGCGAACCTTGTGCTACTTATGGTCGATATTCGCGAGGGACTTGTACCGCTGGATAAGAAAATAGCCCAGCTTTTACACAAACACGGCCTCGATGTAATCGGCATCGCCAACAAGGCGGATACCGCCAGAATGTTTTCAGCAGCAGCGGAATTTTCCAAGCTCGGCTTCGGCGAGTTTCTTTGTATCTCAGCAAAAAACAACCTGAATAAAGCCGTCCTTCTCGACATGATATTCGAAAAGATTGCGCATCTGGAAACCTTTAAACCTTCAGAGCCGGTAATGAAACTGGCGATAGTCGGCAAACGAAATGCCGGTAAAAGCACCCTTCTAAATGCTATCGTAGGCTCGGAGAGAGTTATTGTCAGCGAAATACCGGGAACCACAAGAGACGCCGTGGATGTGCGTTTTGAGAAGGATGGTCGAACCATCATTATTATAGATACTGCGGGAGCCAGAAAAAAGAGCAAGATAGGCGATAGTATTGAGTTTTACAGCTCCGTCCGCACCGCTGAATCTATTCGACGGGCTGATGTGGTGCTGCTTCTCATCGACGCCGCCGAGCCGGTCTCGCAGGTCGATAAAAAATTGGCGGACTTTATCACCCAGGAATATAAAAGCTGCATTATTGTTATCAATAAATGGGATTTAGCCAAAGACGTAGCCAGCACCAGTGACTATGAGCAGTATTTAACGGAAGTTTTGCCGGCTTTAAGCTACGCTCCGATGGCCTTTACTACTGCAAACAGAGCAAAGAACGTCCAGAGCGTTTTGGATTTGGCTGCCGGAATCTTCAAGCAGAGCACGACTCGTATCCGCGCACCCAAATTAAACAAGGCTTTTGAAGCGATCAAGGCTGAAAGCTCCGGTTCAGCCAAGAGCAAATCCGCAAAGGGCGGACCCAAGATTTATTATGCTGCGCAAATCGCTGTTAACCCGATTACATTACTTATGTTTGTAAATAAGCCTGAGCTTTTTGACGAGAATTATCGACGTTTTATTATTGGTAAGCTGCGAAAGTTGCTGCCGATATCGGAGGTGCCGATAAAACTGGTCGCCCGCTCACATAAAAAGGAGAGAAAGTAAGTGGTTTACATAATTGCCTGTTTGACTCTTATCAATAGTCAATATACAATAGTCAATAATTAATCTCGGCAGCCATTGAAATCAGGATAGTAATTTTTATATGGTTTATTTTGTTGTTCTTATATCTATCGCCATATTCGCTGTGGCTTATGCTGTTTATGGGCGATTCATAGGACGGCAAATTGGTCTTGATAATACCCGCACAACACCTGCTCACGAGCTAAACGACGGCACTGATTTTGTACCTGCCAAGGCTTCATTGCTGCTCGGGCAGCATTTTTCAGCTATCGTAGCAGCCGGGCCGATTGTAGGACCAATCCTTGCCGGTATATCGTTCGGCTGGTTGCCGACGATATTGTGGATTATCCTTGGCACCATCTTTATTGGTGGCGTTCACGATATGATTGCTCTAGTTGTATCCATAAAGCACAAGGCAGCTTCGATTGGCGAAATCGCCAAACAGTACATTCCGGCCAAAATGTATATCTTTTTTCTCATTTTTATCTGGTTGGCTCTATTGTATGTGATTATCGCCTTCACCGATATTACCGCCCAGACCTTCCGTGCCGTCTCACAGGATACGGCTTATGGGTCGGCAGTAGCTGCATCCTCAATCATCTATCTGGGCCTGGCTGTAGTTATGGGGATTATTCTACGTAGATGCACGTTCAAACTGTGGTTATTGACAATAATCTTTCTTCCTCTTGTTTTATTAGCGGTGTGGATTGGGCCGCACCTGCCCGCACCAATCCTTTCCTTCCTGGCAAATATATCCGCAAAACAGTGGGATGTCTTTCTGCTTATATATTGCTTCATAGCATCCATTATTCCAATGTGGCTACTGCTGCAACCGCGAGGTTATCTTGGAGGCTGGCTGCTTTACCTGACCATAATTATTGGCCTGGCGGGGGCGTTGTTCGGCGGCTTCAAAATCCAATACCCTGCACTAAATATTTCCGGGCTGCACAGTCTAACAGACGGCAAACTGCTCTTTCCTTTTCTTTTCATAACTGTTGCCTGCGGAGCCTGCTCCGGCTTCCACGCTATTGTCTCCTCCGGCACAACCTCCAAACAGCTAAACAAAGAGTCGGATGCCCTACCTATTGGTTATGGGGCTATGCTTATGGAAGGCTTGGTAGCCATATTAGCACTGGCTACCGTTATGATAATCCCCCCTGCATCTAAAGAGCTTGCAACAGACCCAAATCTCATTTACGCGCAGGGTTTGGCGAAGTATCTTAGCTTGTTAGGAATAAAATTCAATGTGGCTTTTCCTTTCGCGCTATTGGCTTTCTCCACATTCGTTTATGACACTCTTGATGTTTCCACACGCTTGGCTCGCTATATTTTGCAGGAGATAATCGGCTGGGGAGGTTTGCTCGGCGGGTGCTTGGCAACATTAGTAAGTCTTGCTATCCCGCTGGTTTTTCTTTTGTTCACCAGAGAAAAGGCCTATCTGGTCGCCTGGCCAATTTTTGGCACAAGCAATCAAATGCTCGCGAGTCTTACGCTGCTTGTTATATCCGTTTGGCTTATACGCAGCGGTAAGAACGCCATTTACACCATCTTGCCAATGATATTTATGCTGGTGACAACCGCTTTTGCTCTGGTTCTTCAAATAAGACCTTTTGTACTCTCTTTTTCAGATATAATCGCTGGTGCTGCCGTTAAGCCGGAAGTTATAATATCCGGCATTTGTGGCGTTATTCTACTGGCTCTCGGTAGCTTATCGGTATTCACAGCAGCTAAAACGCTTTTAATTAAGAAATGATTGAGGATAAGTGACCTTCTTCCAGCAAGCCTTATTCTGATGGTGTTTCCGGAGAAAGGGGTACAAGACTGAAACGGGCACGGGCGGGAGTCTGGCTCAGCATTATCTCATTTCTACGGACAAACTCCTCGGGAAAATTGTAAACGATTTCTCTTCGCGGCTCTTCAGCCTTGATGTCTTCATCGTCAATTTGTAATATCACCTGGTACCGCATACTCTCGTAGGCCTGCTTGGCCGCCGGCGTAGCCTTTATTAAGATAGCCCCTATTACTTCGGGCATGTTCTTAACTTCCACCTTATATTTGCCCTGCAGGTTGAGACTTAGTGCAATTCCAAACTTGGGTGCCTGTATAGTATAATCTCTCAGCACATCTTCAGCCGGCGGCATCTTAATCTTCACTACCGTAGCAACATCTCTGATTTCACCTCCAGGCAGATCAATGTACGGCGTTTTTTCTATTGCGTTGCCCCTTGCATAATCAATTTCTCTGCGCGTCAAGCGAACTTTTGCAGTGATTGCTCTATCGGCCGGCACATAAGCCTCAACCGTTGCCGGCACAATGCTTTCAGACTCTAAAGGAGTATCATTCTCACCGGAACATTGGACGGGTATCGACTTTTTATCTAACTTAATGACATTAACAATCACTTCCTGCGGCTCACAGGATTCAACTGTAAGACCAAGCCGTTTTATACTGTCGTTTTTTTTCAGGAAATTTAACACATTCAGAGGATATCCATCCGGTTTAGGCTCTGTCATTGCCTCCTGCTCCGGAACCAAAAATAATTTGAGATCCAGCGTACCTTCGTTTCTCATTCGCTGTACTTCGGCAATTTTTGAAGCTGGTCCTTTAAGCAAAACATGTCCGATGGAAATTGATGGAACAAGTAAATCATGTGTATCCTTAAAATTGACAAGCAGTGCAGGATTTATGGATTTGGGAACACTTATGGTAACATTGGAGACGGTCAGTCTCTCATCCAGCGCCAGGTCCGCCCAAATCCAAATAAGGGCTGTTAAGAAAGTCACAATGGCTATTTTTCCGTATTTAATCTTTCTAACCATTTTGACAAAAACCGGTAAATGGTAATTGGTAATTACCATTTAACCAGTTACCAATTACCAATTCACGAAATCGCTGTTGTCAGCCACTTTCTCATCGTGGGCTCGTCAACATTGCGTATGAGTTTTCCATTTTCGGCAATTGAAATGATGCCTGTCTCTTCACTTACAACAAGGCAAGTGGCGTCCGAGCCGGCTGTTATGCCTACAGCAGCCCGGTGACGCGAGCCCAGCTCAACGCCGTCCATACTGCCGGCCTCAGCCAGCGGCAATTGCACTCTGGCTGCGAGAATTCTGTCGCCGCGTATAATAACCGCCATATCGTGAAGGGCGGTACCAGGATAGAAAATGGTCTTGAGCAGTTCGGCTGTAATCCTGGCATCGATGTGAACGCCGGTCTCAATAAATTCACCCAGCGCTACCTGCTTTTCTATGGCGATGATAGCACCGGTCCGCTTTCGAGAAAGGGCAGTTGCCGCGTTGATTATCTCTTCTATGCTTCTCGATAGATGATGAGGTGAGCCAGACCGGAAATGGGGCTGACCTATTCGCATGAGAACTCTTCTAATCTCCGGCTGAAAGGCGGCCACGGTGATAATTAATACGGCAACCAGGAAACCTTGATAGAGGTATTGAAGTCGCTCGAAGCCGAATCGCTCGACCACCAGATTTAAGATCAGAACCCCCGCTACCAGGATGAAAATGATACCGCGGAAAAGTCTCTCTCCGCGTGTGCCCTCGAGGAAATCCACTACCCAGTAAACGACCACCCAGATAAGAAGCAGTTCAATGCCGACTTTCCACCATTCATATTTAGCCACCCGCTGGAAATAATCAACGAGGATTTCCACAAATCCAATCCCTTACATTGTGTTATGTGTTCGCTGTTATGAGCTCATCAACAATGAACAATGAACTCCGAACACCGAACATAGCTCAGCTCCAAAATCAAGGAATCCTTTTATCTGTCAGGCTGCTTGGCTCATTAAGGAGCAGAACCCTGTCAATATCAGCCATCATTTCCTGCTGATCAGTGCGAATCACACGTTTGTGTCTTCTATGTCCTTCAGCGGCTGTTTCGCCCATTTGATTATATCCGCAGCCGCAGGGCAAAAGAACAAACGCGCATAAAATTCCAATCAAAATGATGCTGCATATCGGAAAAAAGCCTCTTTTCATCATTTTCCCTTTCCAAGCCCTGTGCTTGAAATAGAAACATTACCAATAATCCGCCGTGGGCGGGCTAATATATAGACCAACCCCAACCTGTCTGGCTACGGCTTTGTCTTTGCCAAAACGAGCAGGGGCACACTTAATTATTTTCATTATAACAGTCATTAATCTGCTTGTCAATGTAAAAGTGCCGAACAGGGCTATGTAGCCATGTTCCCTGAATATCTCAAGTCCCAATAATTTTTTTCTTACTACTTTGACAATCTGTTTAAATTTTGTATTATTATTTGGTTCTGTAACTTCTGGTATCTTCAGCCTGCTGTGCTGTAGCTGTGCCATGACGATATACTAATCCCGAAGTATCGAAATGTAAATAATTAGTGAGTATTGAGCTAGAAAAATGGAAATAAAACCGTTCAGAGGCTTCAGGTTCAATCCGAAGGTCGTCGGAGATGTCGGCAAATGCATCGCACCTCCTTTTGATGTGATTGATCCGGAACAGCAGCAGCAGCTCTATGAAAAAAGCGAATATAATATTGTTCATATCACCAAAGGCAAAACCGCACCGTCCGATAATGAGCACAATAATCAATATACCAGAGCCGTTGAATACCTAAATCTATGGATAAAGAACGAAGTCCTAAAACAGGATGCTAAAGAAGCCATTTACGCTTATGTGCAGGATTTCCAGCTGGCTGGTTTTTCGTATCAGCGTTTAAGCTTTATTGCCCTGACTAAACTGGAAGAGTTTGGTCCACTGGTTAGACCCCATGAACAAGTCTTCGAAAAACAGTTGACGGACAGGCTCAATCTTTATAGAGCAACTGCTGCAAGGTTCGGCCTGGTGTTTATGCTCTATGAAGATAAGCAGAAACTTGCAGAGGAAATTATCGCTGAAAAGGTCTCCACTCAAAAGCCGCTCATTGACTTCGTCACCCCCGATTTGATCGGGGGCAAAAATATACGCCAGCGCCTCTACGCAATAAATGGTCGGGCCGACATTGATGCAATGGTAACACTGATAAGTGACAAAAGTTGTATTATTGCCGACGGCCATCATCGTTACACGACCGGCTTGATTTATTCCAAGGAAAGTGACAACCCCGCTGCCAAGTATCAGATGTTGTCTTTCACTAATATTTACCAGGAAGGTCTGAAGCTCTTGGCTACTCATCGCATTATTAGCAATCTGGAAAATTTCGCCACCGAAAAATTAATCACCAGCCTGAAAGAAAAATTTGAGGTCACGAAGCTGCCATTTGATTCACCAGGTGCAAAAAAAGACGCAAAACAGAAGATGATTGCACAGATGAAATCTGAGTACAATTCTGACGGAACTGCTTTTGGAATCTATGGCGTCAGCTCGCGCGGGCCCGCAGCCCGCAGTAACGCTTTCTATATAGCTGTATTGAAAAACAAACGTTCCGTGGCTTCTGCCGCGCCAGATAAAAGCGGCATACGGAAACCGGTCGATGTCTCTATACTGCATGAGCTTATACTTGAGAAGCTTCTGGGCATCGACGAGCAAAAATTAACTAACGGGGAATTTGTTGAATTTGTAAAAGGTACTCCTAACGCCATTGATGACTCAATCCGGCTGGTTGATAACGGACAAAAGCAGGTGCTTTTCCTCGTCAATCCGGTGAAGATGCAGCAGCTTCAAGAGGTAACCGCCGACAGCGAAAGGATGCCTCATAAATCAACTTATTTTTTCCCCAAGATGTACACAGGTTTAGTAATTCAGAAACTATAAAGGAGTTCATAGTTCATTGTTCGTTGTTCGTTGTTCGTTGTTCATAGTTCGTAGATTGTCGATGAACTATGAACCCCAAACTATGAACTACCATGAACTGTCATAGGAGACTTAAAAAATGGTAGATTGGAAAAATCCGCCCAGGCTATTTATCCCTGGCCCGGTAAAAGTTAATCCAGATGTTCTGCAGCAGCTTGCACGCCCGACATTGGGACATCGCGGCAAAGAGTACTCCCAGCTACAAGAAGAAACGGTCGGCATGCTGAAAAAGATACTCTTCACAAACCAAAACGTTTTTCTATTCACAAGCTCCGGCTCCGGCGGCTGGGAAGCATCTATACGCAACTGCGTTGCTCCTGATGAAACGGTTCTGTGCACTTGCTGCGGTGCCTTTAGCGAAAAATGGGCCGACGTGGCGAAAGACTGTGGCAGAAATGTCGAGGTGCTGAAAGTCGAATGGGGGAAACCTACTCCGCCAGAAATAATAGATGAAAAGCTCGCAAACGGCAAATTCGCCGCTGTTACTATCATTCATAACGAAACCAGCACAGGCCTGACCAATCCGGTCGAGGAAATCAGCGCAATGATGAAGGAAAAATACCCTGATGTGCTGGTGTTTGTTGATACGGTCAGCGGCATGGTTGGACTTCCTTTGAAATTCGACGAGCTTGGCTGGGATGTGGCGATAGCCTCGGTGCAGAAGGCTTTTGCCATACCGCCGGGACTTGCAGTCGTTGCCGTCAGTAACCGTGCCTTACAAAAAAGCAAAAATGTCCCCGGCAGAGGCTATTATTTCGACTTCCAGCAATTTGCAAAAAGTAATGAGAAGAATCAAACGCCGACAACGCCATCTATACCCCATATTATGGCCCTTAATTACCAGTGCCATAAATTACTGAAAGAGGGTATGGAAAACGTTTGGAAAAGACATAAACAGATGGGCGATTTTGTGAGAAGCTGGGCCAAGAAGAAATTCGAGCTGCTCTGCGATGAAAAATACGCTTCAAATACTCTGACCACTATTAAAAACATCCTTCGACCTGGCTCAGAGCCTGCCCTGAGCATGTCGAAGGGACAGGCTCGCGGCATCAACGTCGGCGAAGTTATCAAGGCCGTCCAGCAGAAGCACAACACAGCTTTTGGTAACGGCTATGGCAAGCTTAAAGACGT
>CAZIED010000010.1:0-20798 GCA_964538525.1 uncultured Pirellulales bacterium
AATCAGGTCGTGAAGATCCTGGTGAGTCGGCATATCTCCGCGGAAAGAGACTATGTTGTTTGGATACATATACGAGCCTCGTGTATAAACACTGGGTTGACGTTGTAGAAGCTGGTGGAGGTTTCTGTCTCCATAAACATCAATCTCTTCTCGGGGAACGACGACCATAACACCTGGCGCCTCATACAGCGACTCGGCTTTCTTCGAGGCCGAAGTGACCTCAACCTTCATCAATTCCTCCATAGACATCTCGAATAAATCTTTTTTGCTATTAGGGTCCTGTTGCTGCGCAGATAGTTGCTCGCTAAAGCCAAATATAAGCAATAACATCAACACAATTACAGGTCCCCGTAAGAAATAATTATTTTGCGTAAGCATAATTCCTACCCCAATTTACGGAATGTTATGTAATCACTGCTATCCACTAATTAGTCCAAACATTACCTACATAACCATGATTATCTTACTTTCACCCCCTTCAATAGATATGTACGGAGACCGCCAGCGGCGGTTTAGTTTCTTTCTGAACAATTTTCGACATAAAGGAAGGGCTGGTTTAGAAAAACTCCATTATGTGGGTATATTATGTCTATCCTGACATATTAACTAACGTTTAGTCATGGATAATTCGGTGCGATAATATCCTGGTTTTTAGTTGATTTGAGTTACTTTATGTACCGAAATGTCAGTTCAGATAAATGGGGATGTATCAACGGCAAAAGCAGGAACTAAAATAAGCAATCAAGTCTCACGGCCTTTGACCCATAATATCAAGTTTCTAAAATCAAGAACTATGACAATGTCCTGAAAGAATTGCATCCCTAATATTGAATCACAATCCCGTAATAATGGACTACCGGCTGGGAAAACGGATATTTTAGCATTTAGGATTAATCTGTCTCCAACCTGAAGCTGTTCGATAACACCTTTTTTGCAGGCCAATCGCCCAATATATGGATATAAATCCGAGCCGTCTTTGAGCATTTTGTTTTGTACCCTGTGACGCATCTTTTCCCACAGCTCCTCGCTAACGGCAAGGCCATTTCCGCTGCCGGTATCAAGCTGTACCTTCAACAACTCGCCGGCAACAGGAATCCGGACGAAAAGAAAAGCATTTCCGAAACCATCTTTTTCAATTGAAAGTGGATATTTAGACCACAAAGTTTCTTGTTCAGGCTCAAAAGCTCTATCACGCAAAAACTCAACTTCCCTGTTTATGCCATCGAAAACAATGCAGCCAAATTCACGCAGAGCTGTCAGTCCCACAATGATGGAATCATCTTTGGCAATCGGTAATCCAAGAAGCTCGAGCTCGAGATGCCGCTGCAAATACCAGCACTGAAAGCCAGCCAGGGCCATCTGCCCTATGCGCAGCTCAGGTATGTAACAAAGACCCAAGCCGTAATCTTGTGAATTGGTTTTGACTGATTGCACTGGATAAACCTGTCCCCTCGGCATTGCTCGGGGCGGGCCTGAGCCGGGTCGAAGGATTGGCAGCTTGTTTTCAAGCACGTGGATATCGTTCACAAACACTCCCTGAGAAGCTCCGGTATCGAGGACAACCGGATACTTTTTCTTGCCGCCTGCGATGCTGCCCTCTACCACGATGCAGCGTTTTGTGCTATAAGCTGGATGGTATTTCACACGAAATGCACATGGTAGCTCACTTGTGTTATTAATCTGCCAGCGAAGATTTTGTTGGTTGTCACTTATTTGTGCAATTTCCTTGCTGGTATGATCGGAGAGAGCAGGTGAATCAACAATGACGTATTGAAATGGGAACGTGGCACAGCCAGCCAAAAAGCATAAAACCACCAGAATTGTATATGAAAAATTTTTCATCACCACAACATCTCCGCTTATTGCAATCTTGTGAACAATTTTTTATTTGGAGATATTATATCAGATTAGGCCGGTAAAGTCAAATAAATCTTGCGGATTGTAATAGACTTGCATGTATCTATTGTATTAGACTGATTCTTCGAAGTGGAGATTGATAAATCCGAATATCGAAACACGAAATCCGAAACAAATACAAATGACACTATATGTCATTGCGAGGAGCACAGCGACGAAGCAATCTCAAATGGGATTGCCACGCTCACTTCGTTCGCTCGCAATGACAAGAACCATCGTTTTAGCATTTGAATTTTGAACATTGTTTAGTGCTTTGGATTTGGAATTTAGGATTTTATTCGGTGTCATCCATAACCATCAATAGATATGCGTCTTTGATATTTTCCTCCAGTTCCTCAAGGGTCTCTCCCTGGGTCATAATTTCCGGATGCTCAAGAATCTTTCCAAGCCAATATTTCTCGCCTTTCCAGTAAACAAGAGTCATTTTTGTCTTCATAGCCATTGCTCCTAATATTCTGAAATGTTAGTTCTTAATAGTATTATAACAAATGCTCAAACTATCTCAATTTTATTTGCTTGCTTCATTGTTTTTTCAAAATGTTCAAGCAGATACTTTTTATCTGGGCCGCCGAGATGCTCCCACGGCAGAATCTCATCTGCACCGAACTTTCTTTGTGCCATCCCATCGAGGTTCAATCCGAATTTTTCGAATGCCCCCTGCCATATCTCGAAGTTAAAAGATTCGTCCCACAAATCAAATCTTGCACCGGCCCGCCAGGCAGCTTCAATAACATCGCAGAGGCGTCTATCCCCCCTACCAATTGCCGATTCCAACATGCTGCGATTTATATTGTGGAACTTAAACTGCAAAAATCTCGCACGGAGCCTTCTTTTCTCATCGAGAATCAATTGTTTTGCCTGCTCGAAATATTCTCTCGGCTTTTGGCCGAGCCAGCCGAACGGCGTGTGCGGCTTGGGGACAAGCCAGCTTATGGTGATGTTAATATTAGCCGTTTTACCGTCTATTTTTCTACGAAGCCTTGCTAATTGATATGATAATTCTACAATCTGTTTAATATCCTCTTCTGTCTCGCCTGGCAAACCTACCATAAAGTACAATTTTAGTTTCTGCCAGCCGGCTTTGTACGCAGCCTCTACTGCGGCAAATAAATCTTCATCTTGGAGCGGCTTATTTATAACCTGTCTCAAATTTTCGCCCGCTGCTTCAACAGCGATAGTAAGGCCGCTTTTTCTAACACTTGTTACTAATTTGGGAAGAAGTTTTAATTGTTGATCAACACGCAAGCTCGGTAGTGACAAACCAACGTATTTATCCTGGAAGTACTCATGTAGATGTGTCGCTAATTCTTCGAGTTTTGGATAATCAGCGGTGGATAAACTCAACAAACTCACCGTATCGAATCCCGTTGCGTGGTAACAGGTCTTTGCTATATCCACAATTCTTTCGACACTGCGATAACGGACAGGTCTTCTGCAGAAGCTCGCCTGGCAAAATCTGCATCTGCCGGGACAGCCACGCATAATCTCAACACTCACGCGCTCATGCACAGTTTCCATAAACGGAACTATCGGACGAAGCGGCACGGGAGCATTCTCAAAATCATCGACAACAGCATTTTGACGCTTGTGGCTCGTATAAAGGGCAGGGACATAGGCCCAGTCGAATTTTTTAGCGGCACCGGCCAGAATTTCTTTTTTAGTTAAACGTGCTTTTTTCGCGTCCCTTAACAGTTGTATCAGCTCAACGACAGCTTCTTCGCCTTCGCCCAATACAAACAGGTCAATGAATTCAGCTACGGGTTCACAACAATTGGCCATACCGCCGCCGGCAATAACCAATGGGTCGTTTTCATCGCGAAGGCTGCTGCGGATATTTAAGCCGCCAAGATCGAGCACATTAAGCACGTTGGTATAGCAAAGCTCGTTAGTCAAGCTAAAGCCGACTACATCGAAACTTCTCAATGCCGCTTTTGATTCCAGACTAAATAGCGGAATTTTTTTCCGGCGGAGCACCTCTTCAGCATCTATCCACGGCGCAAAAACTCGTTCCGCAGCGACTCCGTTTATTTCGTTGAGAATATCATATATAATCGCAAGACCAGTATAAGACATCGCTACTTCATAGACATCAGGGAAACACAATGCAACGGCCAAATCGCACCGCGAGAGGTCTTTTTTGATTTGGTTTATCTCGCCGCCAATGTACCTGCTGGGTTTGCGGACGAACGGGAGAAATTCTCGTTCAACCCTGTCAGCCAGTATTTCTACTTCTTCCATATTCACGGCAGAATTATAAATTGGCTGATGATGATTTTCTATTGATTATTATGTTATTTTCAATTATGTAGGCTTTAATCTTCGGAAGGTATCTGAATATGAAAAATATCTATGCTCTGTTTATAATTCTTGGTGCTCTATTAATCGCAGCAATATTTTTTTTAACGCTTAAGGGGCCGGTTGAGGTCGATAGCGGCCATCGGATGGTAATGGGAACATTCGCTCGCGTCGTTGTCGTCGCAGCAGATAGAGATACTGCCAACAAGTGCATTGAGGCAGCTTTTACAGAAATCTATAAGGTTGACGACCTGATGAGCGACTTCAAAAGCGACTCGGAAATAAGCAAAGTGAACCGAGAGGGTTTCAGGCGAGCAATTAAAGTAAGCGATTCGACTTACGAGGTCTTAAAAAGAAGTGTCGATTTCAGCAAGCTAACCGATGGCGCGTTCGATGTCACTATCGGGCCTTTGGTAGATTTGTTTCGCGCAGCAAAAAAAACTGAAACCGCTCCCAGCGAAGAGGAAATCGAACAGGCAAAGGCTAAAGTAGGCTTTGAGAAGCTAATACTTGATGAAACCAATAAAACTGTTAGGTTCGCTATTGAAGGAATGCGGCTGGACTTAGGCGGCATCGGTAAAGGCTACGCTGTTGATAAGGCTTTTTTTGCTGCGCAAAAAGCCGGGGCAACCGGTGCAATGGTTGACATTGGCGGTAATATTCGATGCTTTGGCACAGCACCAAAAGGCAAGAGTCATTGGCTTATCGGCCTGCAAGACCCAAACTTAGTTAAGAATTCGAAATTTTGGATCCCTGACCAAAGCGGTCGTGACACTTTGTTGACACTTAAATTAACGGATGAATCTGTTGCCACCAGCGGCGATTATCAGCAGTTTGTTTTAATAAACGACAAACGTCACAGCCATATTTTAAACCCACACACTGGAACAAGCGCAGAGGGACTATCCAGCGTGACTATAATTACAGATAACGCTACCGACGCCGATGCTTTATCAACAGCGGTCACCGTAATGGGAGTCGAAAAAGGCCTTGCCTTAATCGGAAAATTGCCGAATACAGAAGCAATCTTATTAACATCGCCGCCAAATTCCGAACTGATCAAAACCAGCGGTGCAGAAAAATACATAAAGTAAAGGTGTTTAGCCGTCGCCGGTACGGCGACATTTTCCTAATCGAAGGTACGTCAACGCAAAAGTACATGTTTAGCAGTCGCCGGAACAATGACATTTTCCTAACCGTTGGCACGGCGACTTATAGATATAATATTTTACAAAAAAAGCAGCCGTGTCGGCTGCTGCTAAACAACAAGGAAATTTGCAATGATTATTGCCTATCACGCAATCTTTACAACTTATGGCACTTGGCTGCCCAATGACCCGCGTGGCTCATATTCTAAAGAAATTTATAACGAGCACCTGCGGATGTTAGGCACGATTAAATATGGGCGACAAAATCCGACACCAGCCAAAGAAAAGTTGATGAAATTCTGGACGATGGCAGCGCCGCAGCTTAGCCATCCGCCGTTTTACCTTGATAACAGGTCTCGCGCAATTGTTGCTGGCGCCTTTGGCAGTGTCATTCAACGATTGGGTATAAAAGTTCCGGCTTGTGCAATAATGAATGACCACGTGCACATAGTTGTTCTGATCTGCCGATACAGAATCGAGTACGTTGTTAATCAGCTCAAAGGTGCTGCAACGAGAGATTTGAAACTAAAACATACCCCCTGGACGCGTGGCTGCTGGAAGGTTTTTATTACCGACACTGAGGCGCTTCTGGCCGCTATTAGATACGTCCAAGTCAATCCCGCTTCTGCTGGCCTGCCCTCTCAATCCTGGGACTTTATTTCGCCCCTATCTGTTTAGCAGTCGCCGGAACGGCGACGTGCTTTGTCCTAACGGATAACGTATGACGAAAAACTTGCCCGCCGGTTGGTTTTGCCCCGCCAATTCCCCTAAATATTACTTTGATGCAGTAACAGACTTTATACCCGCTTGGCGTGGTTCAGGAGCGGTTCGGCCACGATAGACAATCACGCCGGTTGGGCATTTGCTCATCGCAGACTCATTCTTCTCATTAGGCTTGTATTTTTGGTAATCAATTCGAGCTAAATTATCCTCAACAGTGAAAATATCACTCTGCTTGACACAAAGGCCGCAGCCGATACAGCCGACCTTGCACATCGACCGCGTTACCTTGCTGCTCTCTTTATTTCTGCAAGCGACCGTCATCATATTCTCACAACCGAAAGGAACCATCTGGATAAGATTGCGCGGGCATGTCTTTGCGCAGGCCGTGCAGCCGGTGCATTTTTCGTAATCAATAGTGGCAAGGCCATTAACAATATCAAGAGCATGAAACTTGCAGGCTCTTGTACAATCACCAAAGCCCAGACAGCCGAACTTGCAGGCCTGTACAGGAGCCAATGCGTTTGCGGCAGTGCAGCTTTGTATGCCCTGATATTTTGCATAATAAGTCTTGTCGTCCTTATGCGCCCGGCAGTGCACGATGGGCCGAAATGGGAAGCCATCGGTGCGAACCTGAATGTTCAGGACTTCGGCGACCTTTGCAGCAGTTGCCGGCCCTCCCGGTGCACATTTGCCAATCAACTGCGGGTCTTCCAAAAGAGCTTTTGCATACTGAGAGCAGCCGCCGAAGCCGCAGGCGCCACAATCCAGGTGCGGCAAAACCTTGTGAACCTGCTCAATCTTCGGGTCAACCGTGACCTTCAGCCTTTCACTTGCGATTAAAAGCACTATGGCAAAGCCGGTGCCCAAACCAACCATAGTAAGACCGGCCGGCCAAGAGGTACTCCATAAAGCCCATATATCAGCGATAATCATTTTATCATTCCTGCAAAACCCATAAAAGCTAATGTAAGCAAGCCCGCAGTAATAAGAGTAATCGGTGCACCCTGAAAGCAAACAGGAACGTCAGCCATAATCAGCTCCTCGCGGATTCCTGCCATTATACAAATAGCGACTGTAAAACCTATACCGGTTCCGGCGCTCAGAACAACCGCTTCAAGCAGGTTGTCCGTACCCCAGATGTCTAAAAAAAGACATACACCCAAGATTACGCAATTTGTTGAAATCAACGGCAAATATATTCCGAATGCATCGTAGAGGGATGGGAAGAACTTCCGCACATACATTTCAACAAGCTGGACAGCGCCGGCTATGATGACGATGTAACAGATATAGCGGGTTATTTCAAGGTGCAGCGGCGTGAGAATGTAAGCGTCCACAAGCCACGTGAGCATGCCGCTAAGCGCCGTTACAAACGTGACTGCAAGACCCATACCCAAGGCACTTTCAAGCCTTCCGGAAACGCCGAGATAGGGACATGTCCCGAGAAATTTCGTGAATACAAAATTATTAACCAGCACTACCGACAGAAAACCCATTATCAGGACGTAAAATCTATCCATATCAGCTTCTCTTCTTTCCTGTTATTACATTGGCAAGACCCAATAATAGGCCCAGCGTCACGAAGGCGCCTACCGGCATCTGCATCGCAAGCCAGGGAACAAATCCGCTCGGCATTACCTTAAAGCCGAAAAAGCACCCCGTTGCAAGCAGCTCACGGATACCGGCCAGAATACACAGAGCAATCGTAAATCCGGAGCCCATCCCGATTGCGTCAAGCACGCTTACGACAAGGCCGGACTTGCTTGCGCAGGCCTCTGCTCGAAATATGATTATGCAGTTCACAATAATCAGCGGCACATAAGCTCCGAGAATCTCGCTCATCTCAGGTAAATAGGCCTTCAAGTATAGGTCACATATAGTGACAAAGGCCGCAATGGTGAGCGTGAACATTATAATTCTAAGGTGCGGCTTTAGCAAATTACGCATCAAACTGACAACTAAGTTACTGCAGACCAGCACAAACACCACGCTAAGACCCATAGTCAGCGCCGGCTTTACAGCGGTAGTTACCGCCAGAGGCGGACACATCCCTATCAGCAGGCGAAACGTCGGATTTTCACGCCATAATCCTGCCGTCAGGGCCTTCATGTAATTTGCCTTGCCATTATTATTTGACATTGCTAATCAATCCCTTATCATGCAACTGCTGCTTCACGGCATTTATGTATCTATTAAAAATTTCCACCATAGCGGTGCTGGTCACCGTAGCTCCGCTTATAGCTACAATTGTATCATCAATCTGTGAGGCATCGCCGGTCTTAGTCAGATGGAACTTGCCGGCTGGTGCTCCTTTAAACTGGCTGCTGAAATATTCATCTTTAATCCTGTCACCAAAGCCCGGCGTCTCACTGCACACTAACACCTTATAGCTCAAAAGCTGCCGGCAGCCGGGGTCAACTGCTATCACAAGCTCGATGTTGGCCGCAAAGCCCATTCCGGAAGCGATAAACGCAAATCCCGCCGTTTTGCCGGCCTTATCAAGTGCCTTATAAATATCGGTCGTCGTTTGTGCACCTTTCTCGGCTGGTATTTGCACATCCTTTATAGCAATTTCAAAAGTTTCTGCCTGCGTGATAAGCCCTTTCATCAGGTTATTGAGCTTACCGATTTTGTTCTGCTCAATCTTACCCGACCAGGCAGAATTTGTAGCAGCTATCAGCAGTCCAAAACAAAACGAAGAAACAATCAGCAGCCAGCTCTGCTGAATAAAATATTTTATCTTAAGCACTCGGTTTGCCTCCCGTTGGAATTCGCATGCAAAGCCTGTCAATAAGAGGTCTGACGCTATTCATTAAAAGCACCGCGTACATCACACCTTCAGGATACTCGCCGACAGTTCTTATAAGCAACGTCAGAAACCCGACGCCGCTGCCAAAAATCCACATTCCCCTGCGTGTCAAGGGCCGTGTCACGGGGTCGGTGACAATAAAAAAGGCTCCGAGCATCAAACCGCCGCTTGTCAGATGGAAAAACGGCCGAACATAAGCATCAGGATTAATCACATAACAAATCTGCGCAAAGATGAAAGCAGATGATAGAACTGCCAATGGCGTATGGATGGTTATTGTCCGTCTTATCAATAGATACAGGCCGCCAACAAGTAAGGCGATAACGTTGGTTTCGCCCAGACAACCACCAACTTCACCCGTAATTGTAGCTCTAAATTGAAGCTGATTATATGTCTTGGCACCGCTTTTTTCTTTTATAGCCTGTTTGCTCCAGGCTAATGGGGTTGCCTGCGTCCTCGCATCGATTTTATTTTCCGGCGAAATCTTCGGCATTTTGCCATCAATCGTAGCTGGGACCGTCCAGGTCGTCATCAACATTCCGAAAGAAGCGGTTAGGAATGCTCTGCCGACCATAGCGGGATTGAAGATATTGGCGCCGAGTCCGCCAAAGACCATTTTGCCGACGCCGATGGCAAAACAACTGCCGATAACCCCAGCCCAAATAGGTAGTGCCGGCGGAAGTGACAGCGCCAGAATTATGCCGGTGACAACGGCACTAAAGTCACCGAGCGAGCTGGGCTTTTTGCGGATTACATTGCACAGCCATTCTGTCGCGACGGCCGAGATAACACATGTCGAAATGAGGATAAACGCATAAATGCGGAAATAATAACCGGCTACCACTATTGCAGGCGTCAGGCCGATTATGACATCTATCATTACTCTGCGTGTGGACAAACGCTGACTAATGTGCGGAGCACACGAAACTCCTATGTCACTTAACATCTAAACCTTACCTAAATTAATTGCCTAAAGTTAAAAGTGTCTAAAGTGAGCTAAAGTGAAAAGTAATAACTTTAGGCACTTTAGTCACTTCTCACTTTAGGCACTTATTAACTACCATTGCTCATATAATATCCGGTATCAAGTATCCAGCATCGAGTATCTAAGCCGGCATCTTCTGCTTTAGCCTGGCTAAAAGGGTTTTGCCTGTCTTGATATACCCTGTCAGCTCGATATTGGCCGGGCAGACATAGCTACAGCAGCCACATTCAGTACATGCACGGATATAATAGCTTTCAGCAACATCTAAAAGATTATTTTTGACGGCATGGGCAATTCTTGTCGGGTTCAGGTTTTCCGGACATACCCGAAGGCATCTGCCGCAGCGAATGCACGCGGTCTGGATTCGCTTAAACTTGGCCTTGCCTATCTCTTCTCCCGTCAGCACAGTTATAGCATTGGTAGTTTTTGTAATTGGCGTATCCAAATCTGCAATTGCAATACCCATCATTGGTCCGCCGATAATGACCTTTGCCGACTTCCTGGTTGCGCCACCGCAAAATTCGATAAGGTCACAGACTGATGTCCCTATGGCAACATTGTAATTTCCGGGCTTGGTTATTACTTCGCCCGTCACTGTCACAACCCTGTGAGTCAAAGGCGCCCCATTGACGACTGCCTCGGCAATTGCCGCCGCAGTAGCAACATTAAGTACCACCACGCCAATCATAGGAGGAATCCCTCCTGTTGGGACATTCCTTTTCAAAATCGCCTTTACGAGCTGTCTTTCACCGCCTTGCGGATACTTCGTCTTGACAGGAACGATTTTAATTTTGCCGCCGTCGGTGAATCCTTCAATCGCTTCAGCCATAACCTCTATCGCATCAGGCTTATTGTCCTCGATTCCAATCAAGACCTGCGTACAATGAGCTGCCCTTCGTGCGAGTCTGATACCGGCGATGACCTGCCTTGTCCGCTCGAGCATAACTCGATAGTCGCATGTAATATATGACTCACATTCACAGCCGTTGACGATCATTATCTCTTTAGGCATCTGCGGATTCGGCTCTAACTTCACTCTGGTTGGAAAGCCGGCTCCTCCCATGCCTACAATACCAGCCTTTTGAATCGCATCACATATTTGCTCCGATGAATATTTGTTTTCATCGAAATCTTCCATCAGCTCAAAACGCGGCTGCTTTGTTGGAATATAACGGTATGCCTCAATGATTACGGCTGGACTGCGTCCTAATACCGGATGCGAGCGTAGTGCTATATCTTTTACCTTACCGTGAATAGGGGAATGTACAGGTGCAGAAACATAAGCATCTGATTCGCCAATTTTCTGCCCCGCAAGCACCATATTTCCCTCTCTCACCAGAGGCTTGCAAACAGCACCGATATGCTGGCTGAGCATTACGGCAACTTCTTTAACATCGGGACCAGCTTCTATTTCACAGTCGCGAGTTAGGCTCTTTCTCTGTGGCGGGTGAACCCCCCCAGAAAAGGAAAATTTGCCCTTTGTACTAATTTTCATATATGTAAAAATTATTTATTTTTCTCAAATTGCCTATTTAACACTTTCGCAACGAGCATTACTGCAAAAGTTGATAAAATCGCTAACAATAAGCTAATGGCCATTTGCAATTGTTTTGTATCGATTATCTTTGTAAAAGCTCGTTCAAAAACAGCTAAAGATACAACAAATACTATTATAGGCAATAAGAAAGCGATAATGGCCCTAAATACCATCGGCCGGCCTTGGAGCTTTGCCAGCTTCCGGTATATCTCACGGCACTTATCCTTCTGGCTACAATCTTGACAGTTTTGCTGCTCAGCCATATTTTTACTACCATATAAATAAAAAAATTACTTATAATAAATATAAATCTAACCTTCAAATAAAAACTTTTAAACAGTCGTTGTTAGCTATGTATTGCAAATTTGCACTAATCATACCGGCCCTTATCTTTTGTCTTCTGCAAGGCTGTGCAGTAAACCCAATTACCGGCGAAGAAGATTTTATGCTCTATCCGGAGCAAAAGGACATTCTAATCGGTTACAAATTCGCCCCTGAAGTTGAAAAACAATTAAAAGGTAAAATTCCCAATGAGAATCTGCAACATTATATAGACAGCATCGGCCAAAAAATCGCTCGTATCAGCCACAGGCCCGACTGGGAATATCATTTCATCGCAGTAGAAGATGAGTCCGTTAATGCCCTTGCCCTGCCGGGTGGATATGTGTTTATTACCAAAGGAATACTTAAAAAATTGACAACAGAAGCTCAGCTATCGTCAATACTCGCTCATGAAGTAGCACATGCCATCGCCAGAGACAGCGCAGCAGCAATAAGCCGGGAAATCGGCGCGGGCATCCTTCTTGCCGCGGCGGCTGCCTCTCAAGAAACCAATACCGATGTCTTGAAAGCAGCGAACCTGACAACGCAAATCCTCAACCTGCAATATAGCAGAGAAGACGAACAAGAAGCCGATTTAGCCGGATTGGATTATATGGTTAAAGCTGGCTACGACCCCAATGGAGTAATTGAAACTATGCAAATGCTTCAAAGCCAGAAAGATGCCGGGCCGATTGAATTTCTTTCAACACACCCCAGTCCCCGAAACCGCATCGCATACTTAACACAAGAGGTTCAAACAAAATATCGTAACCTTAAGGGGACGAAAATCGGCAAAGAAGATTATCAGCGAGACGTCCTTGCACATTTAAACAAACAGAAGACAGAATACTGATCTGGACGCTATACGCTGCACGCTAAACCCTATACTTGTCAGCTATTGACCCCGCTGAGCAAGCCGTTCCTTTCGTATAGCTTCTGTTTTACTAAAGCCACACGCGGGACACCGGTCAGGATAATCATTGGAAGAGCCTTCAAAGAAAACATTCCCACACTTTTCACATTTAAAAGCCCTGTAAAGACTCGCCTGGCTGCATTTTTCACAGGTCAGTGCCGGCGTCCTGTTCGACAAAGGATTAGCTTTCATTTTCTCAGTTATCTGATTGAGGTAATCCCTTTTGTCCATCTGATACTCGGCTTTGCACTTCGGATTGTTGCACTTGACCCAATATACCTCCTCACCGCTTTTAACAGACTCAAGACTGCCAGAGCCTCTGGATTGGGTCTTCACAAATATCACAATAGCCAAAACTATACACGCGACAATTACAACTCCATAGATTACATTTTTCATAGTAACATCTCCTGCTAATAGACAAAATTATTATTCGGTCCATTTTTGATAAGTTATAACTTGTCACACTACTTGTCAATCACCGTTTTTCCAATAGCTGATAAACCTGCCATGTACGAGCTTGCCGGTAGCTTAGCCTAAATACATGCCAAGAATTTTAGCTGGCTCTTCCGGGACGCCTGTGCGAGCAGAAAGGTAAGCTGATTCAATAACAGCCATATTTTTAAGATTTTCCCTACCACTACTACAAAGCTTGTTCTCATTGGGTGACAATATACTCAGTGAGAAATTCTTCAGTAACCTTGTCATACAGCTAAGCCCATCATCCTTATATTGTAGCTGCGTGCCGTTCTGGCCGCTACCTTCACTTACAGTAAATTGGTCCCTGCTAACCGTCAATATTTTGTCTTTGCCATATACTCTTAAAAACTCCTGCTCCGGCCCAATCTTTTCACGCCGAAAAGCAATCAAATTGCCTATAATCTTATCATCGAACTTCATCGTTACAACCGTTGAGTCTTCAGTCAAATAAAGGCGTTGTTGTTTGTCACCTGCTTGATTGCTGTTTAATGAGTATATCTGCTGCGGCAGCGGAAAATTCCACAATACCTGGTCGATCATCTCATAACAGTTTCGTAATAACACACCTCCACCGGCAAGTATAGGGTCTTTATACCACGGCGAGCTTGTCTGATTACCAGCAACGCAAAAAGCAGTTATCAAAAAAATTTGTTCAATCCTGCCTTGCTGCAGAAACTGGCGAAATGCAAAAAAACTCTGGGCAAAACGACTGATATTAGCAATGGCAAATTTTACTCCTTCTTCCTCGGCAAGCCGAACAAATTCTGCTGCTTCCTCAAAATTTCTCGCCGCTGGTGCCAGCTTGAGCACATTGAACTTCTTTTTCATAGCTGCTCGGATATGTTCCTCACAACTGTAAACGCCAGCCCCGACAAGGAGACAATCAAGCTGGCTTTGTATAACTAACTGTCGGTAATCATCATAAGCTTTGCACTCATATTCAGAAGCCGCTTTTTCAGCGAGATTGATGTTCTTATCAGCTACAGCCAGAATCTGAAAATCATCGACCTGCGATACTGCTTTAAGTAAAAGTTGTCCATCTTCTTCGAGCCCCAATACTGCGGTTTTAAGCTTTCCTTCAACCATTTTTTGACATGAACTTCAGATTATTTTTTTATACTGCAACAGACTATATAATCCGCGGACTATTCTATCATCTGCGATAAAACAGGCTGTATTATAATGTTTCAATCAAATATGGCCACAAGTTTATGTTTGAGCTTGTGTCGAAACCCTAAAAACGACTATCCAATCATCCCTCGACTTGGTTCGACTTCACTCACCACAGGTCGCTCGAGACAGGTTTTAAGCTACAAACAAATACGCTCCTTACGTTGACTAACTGCAACATAATCACCGTTTTAACTCACTGCAACCGTTAAAATTAATATAAAACTACAGTTTCAGATTTATATATTTATCTGTTTATCAGGAAAATTGACATTTTAAAAAGCTCAAGAACACCCCTGTTGACTTTTTGCAACATTTATGCTTGACAATAGATAATATAGGTGGTATAGTTAAAATATGACGAATTCACAAAAAGCGTCATATTCCAACAGACTCTACTCTGATGAGAAGTCAAGAAAGTCAGACAAGGCACCAGTATGTTAACTGTATATTTACCATTGGCTGGTAATTCATAAAGACCGATATGAATAATGCTATGAGAGAAAAAAATGTTCTCATTGTTGATGATGATAAAATCATATTGGATTCATTGTGCGAATTTTTGTCCCTCGAAGGATTCCAAACCAGCGAAGCCGAAACCTTCAAAGGAGCTTTAGCCAAACTACAAAAACAAAACTATTGTCTAATGATAATGGACCTTAATTTACCCGATGGAGATGGATTTGATTTATTAGGTATAGTCAGAAAAAGGTATCCTCAGACAGTGGTTATAGTTATCACCGGCTGTGGTACCATAGAAGGCGCGGTCAGAACTATTAAACAAGGAGCCTACGATTATCTTACCAAGCCAATCATTGACGACGAATTGCGGTTAGCGGTAGAAAGAGCGGTCAATCAACAATCCCTTATAAGTGAAAACGAAAGGCTGCGTCTGCAGTTAGAACAAAAATACAGTCTCGAAAACATAATCAGCCATAATTACAAAATGGCCAAAATCTTCGAGCTTGTCGATGCTGTGGCTGACACCAATACAACAATCCTGATGGCCGGTCCATCCGGTACCGGAAAAAGCATACTGGCCAAAGCAATACACTTCCGCTCCAGCCGACGTGATAAACCTTTTGTTGAGGTAAGCTGTGGAGCGCTACCTGAGACACTATTAGAAAGCGAGCTTTTCGGCCATGTCAAAGGGGCATTTACAGGTGCTGTAAATAATAAAGAAGGCAAGTTCCTGGCTGCAGATAAGGGGACTATCTTTCTCGATGAAGTGGCAAATGCTTCGCCGGCCTTGCAGGTTAAACTTTTGAGAGTTCTGGAAGACAGACAATTCGAGCCGGTCGGCAGTAATACTACCAGGACCGTCGACGTTCGGATTATTCTTGCCTCAAATCGCGATCTGGCTGATGAGGTAAAGCAAGGTAGATTCAGAGAAGACCTATATTATAGAATAAATGTAGTAACAATAAAACTGCCGCCTCTTTGCGAGAGATTAGGCGATGTTCCGCTGCTGGTGAAGCGTTTCTTGCGGACATACAGTACCCGGCATAACAAAGAAAAACTCGGCATCAGCAGTGAGGCAATGGAATATCTGGAACGCTACTGCTGGCCCGGCAACGTCCGTGAGCTGGAGAATGTAATTGAGCGGGCGGTTTTAATCAGTCAGGATAAATTCATCGGCATCGACGACCTGCCGGAGACAATCAGGCAGGAGCAGGAAAGGTCACCTAATATTTACCAGCCGATCAGCTTGAGAGAAGTAAGAGCAGAGCCGGAGAAAAGACTCATCCTGCAGATGCTTGAAGCTAACAATTGGAATAGACAAGAAACAGCCAACGCCCTAAGGATAAACCGCACCACTTTATACAAGAAAATGAAACGCTATGGCTTGGACATCGAAGCTCAACGATTAGGCCTCACCTAACCAATTTATTATTTACGATTTACGATTGAATTGTTATAAACCTCTTTTATCATTCATATATATTATACGTAAAGCGCGTACGCGCTTTACGTATAAGCTATTATTGCTGCGATTGATCGTTAAGTTGAAATTCTAATGGAGTCAATCCCGTTAGAGATAACCAAAAGAAGGATTCTATTATCAGATGATGTAAAATCTCTCTAACTGGATCAAGGCCACATTTAGTCGTTGCCGTAGCGGGATATGAATGGCTGTATGTTATTGGTGCAGTTTGCCCGCATACCGGCCAAAGTATTGGTTTGCTGTCGCCATATATCAATACCGATATTATTAATATTTATCTACAGCAGTTCAGCATTTAACTGGCCGCAGATGTTCATGCGGTTTTGGTTTGGGATCAGGCTGGTTTCCATAAAGCGAAGGAGCTGAAGATACCTGACAACATTACGATTATACCTTTGCCTGCATATTCTCCGGAGTTGAATCCCTTCGACTTCGCTCAGGGCAGGCCTGTGGAGAATCTGTGGCACTATTTTCGTAGTCATTACTGGTCGAATCACAGCTACAGCGGTTATGATGATTTGCGAGCCGTCGCCTGTGAGTCTTGGCATGCTGTTTGTCTTGATGAGAAATTTATCCGTAGCATAAGCCAGTGCTCCTATGTCAACCGCAAAGATGTTTTATGATTGGTATTATGTGCAGCTTGGTGTAGATTCAAGCATATTCTGACATATTGTGGCGTATCTAATGAATTTGGGGAACATAATGATTTCTGTGATATCCTCTATTGATAAAAAGATTTGTGCTAATGGGCGATACAGGATTCGAACCTGTGGCCTCACGGGTGTGATCCGTGCGCTACCTGAAATCAGAAGTCATCGCCCTGAAAGCAATTACAACTATTCACCTTCCATAAGTTCTTTATAATCAAGATGATACAACTTATCTCGGCATATTTCATTGTATCACAACTTATCTCGTTGTTTCTCATTATCCTAGTTTTTTCTTGCATTCTGTCTAAAAACTGTCTAAACTTTTTAATATGGTTGGACGGCGTAAAAAACCAAAGTTGCGGATCGACGGAGTGTATTATACCACAAAGATATACACACCGGAAGGGAAAAGGACAACCCTCAGCTTCGGGCATGTCGATGACCGGTCAGAGGCTGAAGTTCGTGCTGTTTTTGCGAAATGGTTAGAGCTGTTTGAACGCCATCCTAAAAAGCTTCTTTCGTATGATAATCCGTATGAAGGTGTCAAACGCATAGTAAGCCCATCGAGTGTAAGCAATGTAGGGGATTTGATGCAGAGATACCTGCAATGGGCCACAAATACCCTGAGAAAAACAAGGGATGGCCTGGATAGCCCGGATTTGCCTAAAGTGCATCGTGCCATTAAGTTTTTGGAGCAATATTCAGACTGGCCGATTGACGACTTCGGCCCAGATGAGTTAAGGACGGTACAGAAGGCTCTGCTTGAGTCTGAATATAAAGCATGCAAAACAACAAAGCGTTACACGCGGCGAGGAATTAACGACACCATAAATTGCATCAGAACGGCGTGGCGATGGGGATTAGGAAGAGGGCTTGTAAAGATTGAGAACGTTGAGGTGTTGAAGGAAGTTAAACCGCTTAAGACCGGCCAGGATAATGTGCATGAGAATCATCGCAGGGGAATTGTCACTGACAAAGAATTCCACAAAGTGCTTGCCAAAGCCAATTTTGTTGTGAGAGATATGCTTAGGCTTATCTGGCTTACGGCAATGCGTCCCTACGAAGTCTGCGATATGAGGCCGTATGACATACTTACTGATGATAAGGAATGCTGGCTATATATACCCGGGCGGGACAAATCGCCTATAGGGGACCATAAGACAGCTAGATTTGACCACATCAATGTGATACCCTTGACAAGGGCTGCTCAGAAAGTTCTTAAACCTCGAATTAAAGACTTTGCGTCAAAAGAGTATATATTTAAGCCGCAGGAAGCCGTGAAAGACTTGGAACGATTAATAGTGAAAACCAGGGAGAAGTATGATCACAACACCTTATGCCGTGCCTGCAAAAGAGCATGTGAACGTGCAAAAGTCAAAGAGTTTGTACCCTATGACCTCCGCAGAACAGTGGCCACGGGTACACGGGCATTGTTAGGCAAAGAAGCTGCCAAATTACTGTTGGGGCACGCAAAGACAGATACAACTGACATCTATCTCTTAGAAGAGGTTCAGAAAGCTATAAAAATAGCTAAACTATTGGCCTCGAAAGGATGAGAATATCTCCAGTTTGGTAAATTCTTGGTCAACATTTAACAAATTTTTAGCCTTTAATAATTCTATATGAGCAACGGATTCCTAAGTCGTTCTTCCGGTTTGTAAGTATTTGTGAACAAATCATTTATATTTGTCAAATAAGGACTTATGATGCTGGCCGAGGCGCAACCGTAGTGTAACAGTAGCTTAAATGTGCAGGTCTGTTGCAAATTCTGTTGCAAATCGCTGGCTCGGGTTAACCCACTTATTCGCTAGTAATCCCTTCCCGTTAAATTCCTCTCAACGAAAACTCCCATGACCCTGGCTTACTGGCTACATCAGAGCCGTTTTCTCTTCCTACGCCGTACCGGCGGGATGGCAAATGAGGGTTATAAGTAGTCACAAAATGAGTAACAAGCGGGCGTTTTGTAATGGTTTACTGGTGGCGACCGATGCTTTTTGACACCGATTATTTACGCTTGCAACAGGCCCAACAGATTTTCCTTTGTCAGCAATGCAGCATCTTCAGGCCTCTCGAGGAAAGGTCTGACATCCTCAACCACATGCTTCCATCGAAACGTCTCAACACGCTGGCGGACAAGTTCCCGCCAATCAGTTGGAGTTACTTCGGGGCCATCCCAACCTGTCTGCCTCATTGCGTTATTCAACAACTCAATGTTCGGTTCCGGCCAGGTTCTATCGGAAAGATACCAAATAAGGTCGTAGATATCACGGCCCTTAACGTACCGACGTGCCAAAACGGCATGCAGCTTACCCGCGAGCAAAGATGCCTTATCATGATGTCTCAGATTCAACGTAACGTGTCGTCTTACTATCGTCGAACCGATGCCTGCCCCCAACGGTGGATTTGTATCCACCTCCACTTTGATGGAAAGAGTCTCCGATTCATGGGCGGAAAAACCCAATTCAAATAGCAATCCTTTGAAGCGCAAAAAGGCGGACTTGACAGTTTTGGTATCGTTGACTTTAACGCTGATATCATAATCTTCAGCGAGAAAAATCCTTTTGGCATCTGTAAGAGCCTCACGGAAATAATCTTCTTTCCCAGGTTCGACAAGGGCGAAATCCAGGTCTTCGGAAAAACGCGGCATGCCGTAAAGAAAACGCAGTGCGGTTCCGCCCTGAAACACCCACGTATTAAACGTCCCACGGTCCTGCAACGATTGTAGCAGCCGTGCCTGCAAATACTCCCTGATGATACAACGGCCTAAAATCTGACTTTCCAAGCCACTAAGAATCTGTCTGAGAAAGTCTTTCATAGTTCCTCCCCTGTTTCCTGCATAGCTAATTTTGCAATAAGCTTGGCGGCCCGTAGTAGTTTAGCATTACCGCTTTTATCAGCCAGTTTTCGAATCACACCAACGTTTAGTCGTTCCAAATTCTGGAGTCTGAGCTCACTCAAAAAATCATAGTTATCGGCACCTGGTGTCAAAGAAACCAGGTCCAGCAGAGCCTTTTCAGGGGTGGCGATAAATGCCTGCTGACCCGAACCAAGATCGGTTTGTCTATAACCGTGAAACCAGTTTTTCTTGATATGCCGAAATACAAAATGACCTACAGGTGTTTTTACCCGTTCAGGCCTTTGTGTTGTGACACTGGTAACAGCAGGAACATATTCGGGAATCATCCCGTAGTGTCCCATCGCAGACTGCATACTGACGTAAGAGGCTTTCTTCATCGTATTTGCGATAAGAAAAGGGTGCGGGGTTACTTTTCTGTATGGCTGGGCTAAAGTATACAACCCCTTTTTAAGCTTGATTAACCTGCCGGTCTTAACCCAACGGCTTAACTGCATGCGTACCTCTGCTAAGGTTTCCTTCCGTGGCGCCAAAAAGCCGGTGCGGAAAACCGGCTCACCGCCCACACTCGATAATAAGTCTTCCCATTTCATTGCATCATTTTATCATATATGCTAACCTAATGCAATATATATCATCATTTTCAGCGTAATTTATCAACCTCTGGAAGTCTTAGGCAAAAATTCGGAAATTTTTCACTCTGTATGGCTCACTATTGCGAAGTAAACTTGCAAACTCTGCCCGAAAATTTGATAAAAGCTTAAATATAAGTTCAACCAATAGATAATTAATGCTTGAGAATCAAGTTGCATTGGCGATGCGAATCAGGCCGCATCTTCGCAATGCCTCCCACATACCCCACGCATTTCCGGTTTGCGTCATAAATGCACCACCTGTTCGCAGGCCTTCGCTCTCGAGGGTGCGTTTGCTTTGCAGGCCGCGGATGCAACATTCTTAAGCGCGTAGGATTACCGCTTCGTGAGGCTGAGTATTGGGAAAATATATCTGCACAAAGAGGACCGGACAGTAGAGACGCTGCTTGCCAGGATAA
>CAZIED010000011.1:0-6219 GCA_964538525.1 uncultured Pirellulales bacterium
TTTGATCTACTCATGTCTAAGCGCCTCAATAGGGTCGAGCCTGGCGGCTTTAATCGCCGGAAACATTCCAAAAAAGATACCTACCGAACCCGCAAAACCAAATGAAATCGCTACTGCCCACAAGGGTATATGTGCCAAATCAAGCTCGACTTTTGGGATGTTGGCTATAGCCATGGTCAATAGCTGACCAAAACCTATTCCGACGAGGCCGCCGATAAAACACAAAACCACCGATTCAATCAAGAACTGGGTAAGAATCGCAGATTTTTTTGCACCTACTGCTTTTCGAAGCCCGATTTCTCTGGTCCGCTCCGACACTGAGACCAGCATAATATTCATAATACCAACTCCCCCAACCAGAAGAGAGATACCCACGATGCCCCCCGCCACCATCGTGACTACAAGCGCAATCTTATTGAAAGTCTCCAGTGCACTTTTAAGCGATTCAACCCGAAACGTGTCAGGCTCACCAACCTTTATATTGCGGGTTCGACGCAGGAAAAATTTTATCTCGGCCTGTGCTTCTTCCAGGACCGAGGCATCTTTGCTTGCTGCAAAAGCACCGATCCAAGGCTCTTGCAGCTTAAAAGCCGTCCTAAACGGGATGAATACCTCATAATACTCTTCTCCACCTTCACCAAACCGCATCTCAGGCCTTCGTTCAATAACACCGACAACGCTAAATGCCTGGGGGCCTATACGAACTATCTGGCCAATACAGTCACGGTCAATGCGAATTTTATCGCGCAGTTTGGGATCAATCAGACACACCTGGCGTACCTGCTCATCGTCAATGACAGAAAAAGTTCGACCCATAATAATTGGCCTATGCTCAATTTCATGGTACGAATGTTCGATGCCGGTGACATTAACATTTTCAACCGACTTTTCACCGGCTCGAACCGTATGTCGTCCCACAGAGGCTATTCTGCTTAAACGCTCAACCTCCGGACAATTCTCAAGCAAGCCATCTAAATGTTTGGGCAAAAACCGAATCGACCACCCCGAAGCGTTACGTAAAGGCCCTACATTAGGGCGGCTGGGATAGATAAATATGGTGTTAGTTCCAAAAGTCTCCACCTGGGTCAGGATTTTGGCCTTTAGGCCTGTAAGAACTGCAATAACGGCAGTAACTGAAGCAACACCGATTACGATACCGATTGTTGTCAGTATTGATCTTGTTTTATTTGTCCAAATTTGACCAAGCGCAAGATACACACTCTGGTAAAACAGACGAAAAAAAGCCAACGGAATCCGTAACAAAGTCATCATGCCTGTTCCTCCTGCGCATCGTTTTGTATCATTGCCTTAAAAATCAGGTCCTGCTCTCTCGGCAGGTCACTGTGAATCCGCCCATCCTTCATGTGAATCATTCGCCTGGCGTGACATGCTACGCTTTCTTCGTGCGTCACTACAATAATGGTCTGACCTTCTCTATGAAGCTGGTCAAACAGGGCCATGATACCATCGCTCGTCTTGCTGTCGAGATTGCCGGTCGGCTCATCCGCCAGCAGTATGCTTGGATTACAGACAAGGGCACGGGCAATAGCCACGCGTTGCTTCTCACCGCCTGAAAGCTGATTCGGCTTGTGTTTCATGCGGTCAGACAAGCCTACCCGCTCAAGCACCTGCTTTGCGCGCTTACGGCGGGACCACCAGCCGTCTCTCGAATATATCAATGGCATTTCAACGTTCTTCTGAGCATTTAACCGTCCAAGCAGCTCAAACGACTGAAACACAAATCCGATCCGCTCATTGCGAACACGAGCTAACGCCGCGTCACCCATTTTTGTAGTGTCCTGCGAATCCAGCTCATAGAATCCTGATGTAGGCCGGTCAAGGCAGCCGAGAACGTTCATTAAAGTGCTCTTACCCGAGCCGGAAGGACCCATTATCGCAACGTATTCGTTCTCATAAAGCTCCAGATTTATTCCGTCAAGCGCATGGATAGATTCCACGCCGACTTTGTAAATCTTTGTGACGTTTTGAAGACGGATTACCGATTTTTTAGTTTCATTTGACATTATTTACATCATTTACATCAGCTTTGTCCTTAGTTTTCTTTTTCTTCTGCTGCTCGACCTCTCTCTCGTCTTGTATTTTCTGGTCGTGCTTCAAACCCTCAAGCACCTTATACGGACCAACCACAATCCTGTCTTTTTCTGTAATGCCCGACTCAATGATGGTATGGGTCAGGTCGCACTGGCTAATCTTGACAGGCGTTACCACAGCTTTTCCGTCAACATAACGGTACACCACCGTTGCGAAGGTCTTATTTTTATCTATTTCGGGACTATTTTCGCGAATCTCCAAAGGCAGACTATCTACTTCTATGCCAAGGACCGCCTGTGTGGGCACTTTGAGCACGTCTGAGTGCTTACGCGTCTCGATATCCACATTGGCAGTTAAGCCTGAAGGCAGCTTCTCCTTGACGGGGTCAAGCAATATTTCGGTCTTGAAATACTTGGTTCTGCTGTAAGACAAATCATTTGACAAAGCAATTGAATCAACCACTCCTTTAAATTCATGGTCGGGATAGGCATCCAGATAAACCTTAGCCTTTTGACCGACCTCCAATTTCCCAACATCTGCCTCATCCACCTGTGCCACGACCAGCATCTTAGATAGATCAGCTACCACCATGATTACCGTCCCTGGATTATTCATAGTACCAGTCATTACCATTTCGCCAACTTCTGCATTAAGGCGTGTCACTACACCGTCGATAGGCGAAACTATGTTTGTATAGCTAAGAGTCTCGCGGGCCTGGGCAATCTTGGCATCAGCCGCCTCAAGGTTGTGCTGCATCACCTGCAAATTCAAACGTGCTGACTCCAGTGTATGCCTGGCCGCCTCATACTGGCTCATCAGCTCATCAACCTTAAGCCTTGTCTGGTCATACGTGGACTGGCTAATATCATGCGACTGAAGCAATCCCTGCTGGCGAGCCAAATCAGTCTCGGCCTGTTTTAGGGAGGCGGAAAGGCCGGAGAGACTTGCCTGCTGGGCGTTCGTCCGCGCTCTTTCAACTTCGATTTGCACAGCCTGAGCGGCTCGACCCGCTGTTGCCTGCAGCAATTGAGTCTCTAAATCCTTCGCATCCATGCAAACCAGCACCGAAGGCTCTACCTTCGGATTTGCATTCGGATCACCACAAGTCACCTGATCTCCTTCATCGTAGGGCAGCTCCAAAATCCGTGCTGAGACTTTCGCGCTTATCTCTACCTTTCTCTTGGGCTCGATCTCTCCGGGCGCACTGACAAACTCGATCAACTCCCCACGTTCGGCATTTGCGATACGAACTACAGTACCTTTGTCGGAAGCAGCTTTTTTAGACCTAATTACCAACCCAACCACAACAAGCACGGCTATAACAATCAAAACCGCAATAATAATTTTTCGAGACTTTTTCACTGTTAAACTTCTCCTGAAAATCACATTTAGTAACTGGTAACTGGTAACTGGTAACTGGTAACTGATAATCACCAATCACCAAAAAACGGCCATTAAGTTTACAAAATAAAGCCGCCTAACTCCAGAATTTCTTGCGCTATTTTTTCAAAAAACCTCTACAGAGCGATTATGCCGACTAAATGCTACCGTTTTGTTACGGTTCTGTCTTGTTTTCATTATTTTTAAGTCATGGATTTATTAAAAGTTTAGCCGTCGCCGAAAACGGCGACGGCTATTGCTCAAATACGATTCTCCTTGAAGCCTTTTCCACTTCTAAAGATTTTTCTGCTCCACAACCTCAAGCTGTGTATCCGTCACAGGTTTGCATTGATGGGTTTTGAAGCCCTTGACATTTTTCAAAACAAAGGTCGGCACATCTGGTGCTTTCTGCGCTTTGACATAGAAGAATTCTGCTCCTTTTACATCGTCGAGGACGAATGCCGGCCGAAGGTCTTCATTTACGAAGCTAACCTCTACGTTACTCATTTCAATACCCGTGGCATGACGTATAAAAAAGCCGTAGGCCGGGATTTCACCAAACATTCTCGGGTCGGGGTATTCTGTCTCAAGCTCTGGAACCTCAACCGAGGCCTGCTCCTTTGGAGCACCGCCTTTAACCAGTATCCGGATATTGCTCAATTTCACGTCTTCAATATCATGGCCGGGAATGCCCAAGATAAGCGAGCTATAGCGAGGATCAGCGTTGTACACCACGATATTACTTATATTTACGCGGCGTAGTTTGCCAACGGGAACCCCTTCCGGACCGCGCATCCGTTTGCACAGACGCAGATGAATTGGGGCACTTGTGATATCACGCATGGTAATGTTCGTGATTGAAACGTCTTCGAGCAATCCTCCATCCGCAGTATCCAACGTCATCCCACGACAGCGGTCGAATACGCAGTTTGATATCGTAATATTCTTAAATCCGCCGTTGGACTCGGTGCCGAACTTGATGCGACCGGTGACGCCGGCGCGGTCTGGGGCGCGCTGCTGAGTACGTTTGAAGGTACCATCCAGAAACGTACCCAAGTCATAGCCACTAACCTGGCAGTTGGTGATAGTTACGTTCTCTGTTGCACGCGCAAAACCGAGAGCATAAGAGCTTTTTAAGCAGATAGCATCGTCATTGGGTGAATTTACGCTGCAATTGGAAATTCGCACATTGCGGCAGCAGTCAATGTTGATGCCGTCACGATTTGTGTCAATTTTGACATTGTCAATCGTGAAGTTATCCACTCCGGTCGGCAGGATGCAAAAATGGCCGCACATCAGCATGGTAATATCTTTGATGATGACGTTGCGGCAGAGCTTCAGCGCAATCGCCTTGTTGCCCCAGTTTTTGCTCTCGCTCCGGCCAAGCCCGCGGCTTAGGCCTTTGCCATGAATCTTGCCGGGACCAAGAATGGAGATATTCTCGAGATTCTCGCCCCAGAGGAGGCTATTGTGCCAGTGGCTATGGCCAAAATCCTGATATTGGTATTTGTCACCCCACTGGTTCTCCTCGGCAGGATCATATCCGGCTTCGGCAGTAGGCTCAGCCGCCAGAATCGTCGCACCGTGATCAAGGTACAATCCCACATTGCTTTTGAGGTGAATCGAGAAGCATAAGTAAGTACCGGCAGGAAAATGTACAGTACCGCCGCCTGCCGCATAGGCTGCCTCGATTGCCTTGTTGACAGCCGGCGTATCGAGTGTCTTGCCGTCACCCACTGCACCATACGTCTTTACGTCGAAAACCGCAGCATTAAGCTGAGCACTTGTGAGAGATACCGCAATGATAAATCCCACACTAATCAATAAAATTCTTTTTACCATGTTTTTGCTCCCTTCTAAAAACTGCCAATGATTAATCACTTAACCTTAATCCCGTCAGGGCCGGACCTGGACGGTATTAATCATTTATTTTAACGAGACATCCCAGACCTTAGAGCGGCTAGATTTGCCGTCGGGGCCTTCGATGTAGAGTGTGACAACAAAGTCACCCGGCTTCTGATACGCATGGATCGGGTTTTGCTCAGTCGAGGTCGTGTCGTCACCGAAATCCCAATTCCACGAGGTAATCCTACCATAAGACAAGTCCTTAAATGCCACCAATCGGCGGTCCATATCCACTACTTTGAAAGACCACTGTGCCTCAATCGGTTTGAGGAATTGCTTCTCAAGCGGCATCAGCTTAAATGCACACAAATGCGAGGCGTTGCCATACATTTTGTGATTTCGTGAAAGATTCCAGAAGCCGTTATTGCCCTTGCTATTGACGTCATCATAATCGATGACTGCCCAGCAAAGGGCGATGATTTTATTTTCCCACAGCACAGATTCCACCGCACGCAGCGGACCTTCGGGACCTGCGTAATCAAAGGGCGTAATCCAGAATTCGAGTACGAGTTTGCCGGACTGGCCCGGCTTGAAATCGTAAGCACACGCGGCATTGGCAAAGGGGAGTTCCTTGATCCAGGGCTGACAGCCCCAGGCGAGAGTCCAGTCTTTGCCTTCAGCAGGCGTAAAGATGTGATAGTTTTGCGCATGCACTCCGTGAACGCTAAAGTTGGCTTGCGAGACACTGATCCGATCGTCGGCAGCGGCGGCGGCCCCCACCTCTTCAGGAATCCACATTTCAAGATGTCCCTTGTCAATCAGAGGACCACCGGACGCATCGGCATCCACGACAACCTCAAAGGTATCATTATGCAAACCGGTCTCAGAAAAGTCCCAGTAGTTGTCGTAAGCCTCATAAAGAAAAAACAGCCGGTTAAGGCC
>CAZIED010000011.1:6319-20353 GCA_964538525.1 uncultured Pirellulales bacterium
CGCCATATTTAATTTCACTTGAAGT
Organism: uncultured Pirellulales bacterium; assembly: GCA_964538525.1. Taxonomy (GTDB): domain Bacteria; phylum Planctomycetota; class Phycisphaerae; order Sedimentisphaerales; family Anaerobacaceae; genus CAZIED01. Next base: position 6,345 of record CAZIED010000011.1, read on the forward strand.
CCTCCAATTTATTGTAAGTTTGTGTCTTATTGTGCGGTATCCTTAAAGAGTCCTTTAATTTGTTCGAAAGTAAGTTTTGTTTGAGGATTAAACCTGTCAGAAGCCATATAAGATAGTAAGCTATGCCGCAACTGGCGAGCCGTGGTACGGTTTTCCAAATCATTATAAACATCGATGGAACAAACTAAAATTTTACCGTCACCTACTAAGGCCTCAAAAAGCAATCCGAGCTTGCGGCAATTATTCCAGTCGTCGATTGGTTGCATAATCGGCGTAATTTCCTGAGGTAATTTATCCATAATAATTGGCTGACTATTGTCGAGCAGATTCTGCCACTGCCAACTGGCGTGAAAATCGGTAGGGAATTTAGCCAACGCGGGGTGGTTTGGATCGCACAAAATCCCCATCGTATGAATTCTATTTTTGGGGAAGGTAATCCTGTTCCAGAATATCGGCTGAAATGAGCCTACCGTATCGCTTGCGACGGACGACGGCGGAAATAATAGCAGCACCTTCGCTCCGGATTTTAATTTGCCTTCGATTTGCTCGTCAAGACCCATCGCAATATAAACATCACGAGTATCCAACGAAGGTAATGCTGCCGGATATACCCAAAAGTCCCAATCATTTGCATAAGACAGTCCGACAAACTTAATTTCGAGGTTTAAACGTGAAGGCTCTTTAATGTCACTTAGGCTATATTCAATACTTCCGGCGTTAGTTAAGCCCCCTGTCGGTACGGAAGCCAAATTAAACTTACCTGTTTTGATTTGAGTCCCGTTATCTTTAGCAATCGTCCAGACCATTTCCACATCAGATAAATCTTTCGCACTATAATTAGCCACATCAATCACAGCCTCAAAGCTGTCATTATTTGTAAATATAAGTTTTCTCATTCTTGCCAGCGGCACGAGGCAATTGCAGAATCGCCGGTACTGCTCCGCGCTGCAATAGCCTTTGGATTGCCACAGTGCATTCAATACTCCCACAGGTGCCGTACCCTGGCCTGGAAAATCATGCAAATCAAGCAATTGAAAACCGGCGAAGCCCGGAGTCCGTAAGGCCGTCTCTATCTCCTGCTTATAGAGAAGGGTTTGAAATTTCCCGCTTGCCATAAGGAATTGCCGAGCGAGATGACCCATGCCGGCTTTCTGCAGCTTGTCACGGAAGATTCCGATATTTTTGGCCTTCAATACGCCGGTATATTGTTTATCCTCGTCCAAATCGGGATATGCACACCACTGGCCGATTTCATGGCCGACGACCGGGACAGGCCTGGCATTGACATGCTCACGATAATCGTCATACGTCTGCGGCGGCTGATTAAACTTCAACGTCTTCCAGTGCTGTAGCCGGACGGCACTTTCGATGGAATATTGGTTTTCCTTTATTTGCGGCCAGCCGGCACCAGCAACATAGAACCTTCGATTGTCTCTTTCTTTCAGGCTTTGCAAAAGCTGGCCGAGAAACTTATCACGATTCTTACCGCTAGGCTCATTGCTGGGCGAGAAGAAGCAGAATGACGGATGGTTGCCATACGCCTTAATCATCCGGTCGATTTCCTCGTATATCCATCTGTCAAGAGCGGTACCATCGCCGAAACCCGCCCAGCATGACCCTTCCACCTGCAGATAGAAACCTTCTTCATCCGCCGCTGCAAAAGCGGCTTCCGGCGGACACCACGAGTGAAAACGAAAATGATTAAGTCCGTGACTTTTTGCAATACGAATAATTCGTTTCCATCCCTCGGCATCGGTTGGTGGATAACCATGCTGCGGAAAAATGCAACATTCCAGAGTGCCCCGCAGAAAAATCTTACGGCCATTAACCGTAAATTGTTTATCCTTGATACCCAGCTCTCTCATGCCGAATCGAACGCTTTTTACAGACTCTACTCCTTCGCCTTTCAGAGATAAGGTCAAATTATATAAAGCCGGATTGTACTCATCCCATAAGAAACAATCTCCCATATCATACTCTAAGGAGACGTTACCTTTTTCTTTATTCCATTCTACCGGGATATTCTTCGCCGGTGCCTGATGTTTCTTGGTTGTATTGAAACTTTCTGCTGAAACAGTTAAATTACCTTTTCCCGCCTCGCCAGAGGAATTTCCCAATTGAATATCAACCTTGATACGTTTATGCATCACATCTGGGAAAATCTGCACATCATCGAGCCAGACTTTCGAGCCTGCGGCAAGAAAGATTTTACCCGTGATGCCATTCCAGTTGGATTGTGTCTGGTCGGATATGCTATGGGCGTCTTTGCCCACAGGAATCACATAATTGTTATCTACGCATATCGTCAGATTATGTGTGTTTCCGGGCTTTAGGAGATTCGATAAATCATACTCATGTGCAGTACCAAGACTATCACACGAGCCAGCCGGTTGGCCATCCACCCAAATAGTTGTCTTCCAGTGCGGCCGTTCTAAGTGCAATACAATACGCTTGCCCTGCCACTCTTTTGGAATATCCACTTCACATTGATACCATGCCTTGCCAACATAATGCCGTTCAGGAGTCAGCCAAAAGGGACACTTAAAATCATCTGATTGAATATACTCCGTGAAACGTGGATCGCTCAAAAGCTGCGTTCCGATTCTGCTGGTCCATTGGGTATTAGCAGAAGGCTTGTCACCATAGCCTTGCTCCTGTAACGACCCCGGAAGTAAGATTTTTTCAGGAAGCTGATGCTTGTACCATCGCTCGTTAATTCCGACATTATTCCGATCCAGGCTAAAACTCCATTGGCCGGAAAGGCTGATTATTTGACCTTCGCATCCAACACAATTTAAAACCAGTAAACAAAAGAAACATATAAATATTCGTCGCATAACATATTCTCCACCAAATATTTAGCCCTGCAATCCTTCGACCCTGCTCAGGACAGGTTTATTGCGGGGTTTATTCAAATCTGAACCAATCGTAGTCTGCGTAACCCGATTTTGGTTGAGTGTTTTGCGCTATACAAAATAATCCGACTTTCGCTCCAATCCATCTGCCTGGTTGTGCGGTAAAAGGTTGACCAATCTCGGTGAACTCCTTTCCATTGGTGCTGTAGCTGAAATTACATATTGCGCCATTACCAATTTTGACTTGTAGCAGTATCGAATCTGTCTTCGGCAGCTCTACATTACCTTCATTAACCTCTACACCGTTTCTACTCGCATTTCTGCAAGCTTGCTTAATCAAGCGACAATTTGAAGACATTCTCTCAATCGCCAGATAGGAATAGTCCATTCCCATAATAATCAGACCTGATATTTGGCCAACAGCAAGATTGCCGAATTCAAGTTTTGTTGTGACGGAAAACTGCGGAGCAGGAAATTTCTGAAGAATTAGATTAGGGGTCGTCCATAGATTAATCGCATTATCGGGGATGGGTACGGAGAATAATCGCAGAAAGCCAGGCCGTGCTGTCAGTGACATCCAATCGTCTCCCTCGACCCGGCTCGAGACGGGTTTTGGATTTGCATGCCACTGCCACTGAAGACCAAGCTTGTCTGGGTCAAACTCATCACTTGTTTGCGGGACTTCCACAGGATAAGTCTTGCCGACGTTAGGCTTTTTGTATTCTGTCACCGGCTCGCCAACGCCGTTGCCGTCAAGGTCCACCCCCATCAACGGCCAATCATCCACCCACTTGACTGGCTGAAGGTGAATAATTCGGCCGAAAGCGCCACAATACTGAAAGTGCAAAAAATAGTTTTCACCGTTTTCAAGCTCGATCCAGCCGCCCTGGTGTGGGCCGTTGATGCCGGTCGTGCCCTGTTCCAGCACTTTCTTTGCCTCATAAGGGCCAAAAACGTTCTTTGAACGTAGTGCCAGCTGCCAGCCCTGCTTTACGCCGCCAGCCGGCGCTAAGATATAGTAGTACCCGTTGCGCTTATAGAATTTCGGCCCTTCGATTGTCGGCTGAACACCATTGCGGCCATCAAAAACCATTGTCCCTGCGTCCAGCAGCTTTCTGCCATCGGGACTCATCCTATGAACTGTCAGGATACTGTTGATGCCTGCTCTACTGTTTGCCCAGGCGTGAACAAGAAAGGCTCCATCATCATCCCACAACGGGCAGGTGTCAATCAGGCCTTTGCCATGCTGCACCAAGTGAAGCGGCTGCCAGGGCCCTGCAGGATTTTTGGCCTTGGTCATAAAGATGCCGGCGTCGGGGTCGCCGTAAAAAATCCAGAACCAGCCGTCATGATAGCGGATAGCCGGGGCCCAGACGCCGTTACCATGCTGCGGCAGATTAAAACGCTCGTCATCGAAACGCTCAACCGCATGGCCGATAATCTTCCAGTTGACCAGATCCCTGGAGTGCAGAATCGGCAAGCCCGGCACGCAATTAAAGCTGGAGGCGGTCATGTAGAAATCATCGCCGACGCGGATTACATCGGGGTCAGAGTAATCAGCGAAAATCACCGGATTTCTATATGTGCCGTCTCTTTTGTCCGGCACCCATACCGCATTTACATTATTCACTTTTTTGCTCTCAAAAATCGTACAGCTAATCTGGCAGAACAAGACTGACATCAACGAAAATACTGTGGTTAATTTATTCATTAAACTCATTTTTCCCCTAAAACAAACTATGAAATTTGAATTAACCAAAGTAAATATTTTGCTTAACTTTAGCTCACTTTAGCTCACTTTAAGCTCACTGTTTGCTCTACAAACGTCTTTATCCCCAGCAATTGTGCCGTCAAATCTTCTGTCACCTCCGGCCGTTTCTGCACAAAGACCTTCTGATCCTTCTTCCACGGCGAAACTACCAGCACAAGCTCCGTATTTGGCTTTGACAGCTCCCTTTGCCAACGCTTGAGCCACACATCCCAGTTGTCTTTGCACCAGAAGTTATCGGCTACAAGCAAGCCGTTGAGATACAGCCGAGCCGTGTCACCAATGTACTCAAAACGAACGAGCACATCACTGACGGAACTCCAATTAATATCGCCAGTTCGAATATGCCAGGCTTTGGGCGAAGCCTCAACGGCGGCTTTGAAGGGATAATCCTTGTCCGCAGCAGGAATCTCGGCACCGGGCTGTGATGTCACGTTAATCTGCTGTGGCGGATTAAACGTCAAAGAATATACAGAAAAAATCCCTCGTTTTGTAGGCGTAACGCTCTTGTCTTCACAAGTAAATACATGATCCGTAGCCGGATATAAAAGAAGCTTAACGGCCTCCAATCGGCTGGTCCGAAGAGTAAGATGCTCTCCTTTTTGCCAAAGTTCAACCGGACAAATAACCAAGAGACGCCTGCCAGCTATTTCTATGGAACAGGCATTTAGGCTATCCTGCTCAGAAAGCAAAAGAATCTCAACATTTGTTCCACTGCTTGTTTTGAGCCACACAATATCACCACCTTGTGACGTTATAAGCCAGTTGTCCCCTTCTTGCCGAGCGGTTCCATTTATCTCCTTCGGCTCCTGAACGCCAGTTATACATAGCTGGGTCTTGATCCCAGATAAACTCACCATGACCAAACGTAATATATCATTATCACGCCATCGCATCATCGGCTGAGCCGTTGCATATACTAAGGTTGCATCCGCTATCGGTATATTTATGGGGAAAATTCCCAGACTCTTAGAGGGAATAGTAATAGGCTCTGCTGGGAAAATTATTTCCTTATCCGCCATCGTGACAGCAAACTGCACGTTCTTGCGGTCGGGCATATCAAGATAACGCTGGTAGTTGTTAAAGAATAGATAACCTTGGCTGTCTTTTGAACGCAAAGCATAACGAAGCTTTGTCGCATCGGCTGCATCAGGAAGATTATCAGGCAATGTTGGTACCATTGGCGCCAAATCCCGGCCAAAATCCTTGATGAACCAATGCAATCGTTTCAGGTGGTAATATGAAGCGTTGGTTTTGCCGAACTCTCCGAGTGGCGCCTGGAAATCATAAGATACCAATGGCATGCCTCCTTCAGCGAGTCTTCCGGTTGCTCCGAGTGGCTGACTTCCGCCGTGATACATATAGTACCCAATCATATTTGCACCTTCGCCAAGACGGCAAAGAGCCATGCCTTCGGTGTCCTTCGGGTCAAGAATAGGCCGCCTGGGCCACTTGTGGTGCATACCACCACCCAGCTCAGCCGTGGCATAAGGGTAGCGAGATGGGTCATATCGCCATCTCTCCTGTTTAATACGATTCGTCACCATATCACTGGCAGTATTCGCATTAACCACAAGGCTCACTAAATCCGAAAAAAGCAATTCCTTAAACGGCGGCAACTGGTCGGTCCCCTCGGCCCAGAAAGGATCAATGTATGAGCCTTGCACAGGCAGCACCTCATCCTGTGGCACCCACGCCCAGCCCCAGCCCGTCACGGAGTAGTAAGGAACGTCCATGCCTAACTGGCGCGCGATTTCCTTGCACTTCAAGATATAAGGCTCGCCGCCGGTGCCGCCTACATGTCCAAATTCATTGTCAAATTGAATCCCTATAATGGGACCGCCGTCCTTATGATAGAGCCCCTTGACCTGCTCGGCCACGGCTGTGTACCACCGCTGGACCTGCTCGAAATAAGCTGGGTCCATGCTTCTGGGCTTGCACACTTTGCTTAGCCAATCAGGAAATCCGCCGTTGCGTGCCTCACCGTGACACCATGGGCCGATGCGCAGCCAAACGGGCATATTATGCTTTTGACATATCTGGAGAAACCCTCGGAGATCGCGGTCACCCTTCCAATTGAGCTGTCCCTGAATCTCTTCATGAAATATCCAGAACACATAAGTAGAAATGATGTCAATACCGCCCGCCTTCATAGCCAGAACCGACTCTTCCCAGCAATCATGCGGCACACGAGCATAATGAATCTCACCCATGACCGGCAGAGTCGGTTGGCCATCACGCGTGAAATAAAGAGAATTGACACCAAAACTTGGCCCTTTAGGGCCGCTTGGTGTTCCCATTCGCAGGTGTCCTTCGAGAATCTTTGGTGCGCTTGTTGTCGCTTTGATCCTTAGAATCTGAGAATCTGTTTGTGTCTCTTTGCCGGAACCCTGCCCAGCGCTGGGCGGAGCTGAAGTGACAACCCACCAAAGACAGATCAACAATAAAAAAACGCCATACTTTCGACTATAAATCGTTATCTCCTTAAAAAAATGATTAATGATTAGCGATTATTGATTAATCATTTATCCTTAATCATTGCTTCCGCGTGCACGCACCACACGAAAGTTATCACCGATATCCTCTATTTTGTATATCTTAGCCCTTGCCAGCGGCATTCTGAAAGGCTGGTGAAGAATCAGCATCAACCTTCCATCGAAGGTTTTAAATAGCATGCCGTGCCCGCTGTCATCGCCTACGAGCGGCTCAAGCTGTTCCCAGGGACCATAGATCTCGCCCGATTTCGACCTCGCAATTGTTTGCACGTAACCCTGTTTGTTGTAACTCGACCAGAGCATCAGAAGCTTGTCATCTTTGGTGCGGTAAAGCTCCGGGCCGTCAGTAACGTAATGACGCTGGTTCACGCTCGGGATTGCCTCCGCATTGATCCAAGGCGCATCTGACGCCTTGAATAGGTGGATCGGTTCTCCCACAGCCGCCGATAGGTCATCTTTAAGGCGGATTGCTTCCATAGTTCCATCGATCACCTGAATCCACTCATGGCAATACACCATCCACGGCTGCCCCTTCTTGTCAACATAGAGTGTGCCATCAAGCGTCATGAAATTCTCGGGCGTGTGAGGCCCATCATCCTTGAGAAGTTTGAATGGGCCTTCTGGTGATGAGCTTTCAGCGATGACTGTGCCCCGCAAGTGGTTCACACGCCAGACCTTTGGCGGCGATGCTATTATTTTGTCGTTGTTATGCAATGTGACGAATAGGTAATACCTGCCTTTGTATTCATGCACCTCTGGAGCCCATGTCCCGTGCATCGGATTGGCCCATATTCCATCAGGGGCAACAAACACAACGTAAGGCCCATCCCAGCTTAAAAGATCCTTGCTCTTATATGCCATCACACCAAAACGCTCCAGACCGGTCTTACTTGGCGGGGCGCTAGTGTATAGGTAGTAAGTTTGGCTCTGCTTATGCGGCAAGATAAATGGATCGTGTATCGGCATGTCAACCAACCTTCCACCTTTGGCGGACTGTGGAGTATTCAATTCATTGACATCTCCATCAGAAGCGCGGCACTGCTTATCAGCAAAATCGGCGGTAGAAAAAAGAACCAATGCTAACGTAAATACGACTCGAAACGTCAAACATCGACACGGTACCAAAAACAATACATGACCTATCACTCTGCTAAAAATTTTCATATTAGTTCTCATCCTCCAGTTTCAGCAACAACTGAATATACGTTGGTTTATCGATATCACAGGAAAGCTTCCCATCTTTATATTCCAGCTCAGCAACCTGAATAACGGTGCGCCGCTTTGCATAGGGATCATTCGGATCGATGTTTTCTTTACCAAGACCCGTAAAATAGAATAAATACGCCCTATCCCCGCTTACAACGACATCCCCATGAGAACCCGGCAGATTCTGCGCCTGCGGCTTCCAATTTAGATAGTTTCTCGAGCTCCAAACACCAAGACCCCGCCAAACATCGGCAACCATCCAATAATTGCCTTTCCAGTGGAAGACCTTCGGCCCTTCGCCGTTGCGGTCGCTGATGGCATTGCCGCGGGTCTCCCACTTGTACAGGTCGGGACTATCCGCATAAGAGAGCGACATTTTAGCCCGCTCATCCTTGTACCACATCCGCCATGTACCATTCGGAAGCCGGATCACGCAGGCGTCGATAACACGGTCGCTCTTAAGGTCTAATACCGACTCAAACCTCCACTTAATCATATCCGAGCTGGTCAGATGGATAATCTGGCGAGGGTGGTTCCAATCTGCAAATACCCCCGGCACAAAACTGAGGTACATGTGATAGATGCTATCGTGAGCAATGACTTCCGGTGCCCAATAAGTATATTCGGTCAGCCCCTTTGTGTAATCGATCTCGGCATTGCAGCGATATTTCCACGTTGCACCGCCGTCCGACGACTCGGCGATGCCGATGCGAGAGCCATGCACCCACGTAAAGCCGGGCGTGTTTGGCTCAGTCGCACGTCGGCTTGTGTAAAACATAAGCCATTTTTTCTCCTGTGTGTTGAAACAAAGGACAGGGTCGGTTGGAGCATCGTAAATCAGATCGCGATACAACGGCTTCGGCGCCACCTTGCCAAGCCCTGCCGGCTTATCAGAGATGGCTGCTGTTTGTGCCGAAACTACAACAACCTGTGATGCAATGAAAAATATTACAAGCAGTGTTGTCACATTAACAATTCTTCGGTTCATAGTTTTAATAAACCTCCTTTCATTCAGGTTTCATAATTTCTAACGGCATTAATGTCACAGGACCTATCAAGCCTGAATCTCTCGGGGACCAATTTGACGCATTGAAAAAGCCATCCGGCCCTCTGTTCTCCGCTCGTCTGGCTGGGAAATTCACATTGTAAAACTTTTTCCAGATTACGCCTCGTCGATCCAGGTCAGCGATACGATTCGCCATCAAGTTTGATACTTTCACTTCAAGAACGTTCTTGTCACTGAGCTGCTCCTTCAGAATCAGGATACGAAACGGCGGACTAATCAGCGTGCCCAATTCCTTTCCATTAAGTGTCACAACAGCACTTTCACACACCCTACCCAAATCGAGCAGCCAACCATGCGGAGGGTTCGGGGTTCGGGGTTCAGGATTCAGTTTGCTATTCTCTGCTACCTGAGCCCTGATCCCTGACCCCTGATCCCTGATCCCGTTTTGCGGAAAAGCAAAGGAGATGGTGTATTTGGCTGTGCCGGAAAAGTTCTTTACCGCTTCACCGCCAAAGTTTGTCCAGGAACCCAATTGCTGGATTTCAATGGGCTGCGGCAACTCAGGCCCTCCTTCAATAAAGCTAATTGTCCATGTACCTTTCCCGCTACGGCTCGGCGAGCCTTCGCCGAGACGAGTGATTTCCTGCGGCTCGCCTGCTGTCTTCACATAGTGATAAAGTGCTCCTTTAACCTCACTTTCAAAAGTTTTTAATATGATAGACTGTCCGACTGCAAGCTGCAAATAAACCTCGGTCTCATCCTGACTCGTGCTTCGCAGCGAAGCGCCGCTTCGCAGAGTAGCATTGGATTTAATCGCAGCCAAACCAATTTTCCCAAACATTGGGTCAAAAATTGCGACCGATTTAGCATTTGCCTTCAACTGAATCCAACCATCCACCGGCTCTTTGCCCCAGTTGACTACAAAATAATAGCTGCCTTCAGACAGGCTACGACGAACAAATTGCAATCCTTTTTCCACCATCGATTCACGCCTGATCTGGGCGAGAGACAATAGTTGTACGATGTCACTACCTAACAAAAATTTACCCTTGCCAACCGTCGCGATTTGAATATCAGAATTTGCAGACTTTGTGAAATTAAGGCCAGCCAGAGCGAGTCTAAGATCGTTTTGTCTTTTTTCGAGATTCCCCCAGCCAGGGACATCGAATGGCAAACTATTGTGCACGATGATTGTAGCACCTTTTGTCGCTAAGGCGATGAGCTTCTGGAATGTCTCTAAAGGGATATATTGGCATTGTGGGACAATTACTGTTTTATAGAAATTTCCGCCGGTTTGAAGTGAATTGCCTGAAAATTGACTATTTGTAAGCTGTCGGTCTGAGATGAAATCGAACGAGAAACCGGCATCAAACATCGCCTGCCCCACATCACCGGCAGAGCCGGTAACCTGAGCGCCAAAATGCTGCAGCATGCTTTTACCAGGAGTGGACCACTGGTCATAAATTGGAAAATAAAGAAGCACATCATTATCCGGCTGACCGTCTTGAAGGAAAGACTGGCAGCGAGCGACATATTTGTTCAAAGCCGAGAAGTCGTTCCAGAAAGAGTTTGTCGGCCCGAAATGCACGGATGCATAAAAAAGCCAGCCCGGCCAGGCCTCATTCGGAGGCGAGAAGGTTGTGCCGTGGTAAAAAATATGATTGATGCCGCCTATGAAAAATCGATCTAACGCAGCTTTTACATTGCCCAAAGTTGCACAGAAATGCTCATCCAGCCACGTAGCCGATTCTGATGATGCAAGTTTTTTGCCCGTTACATGCGCGGCAGATGAAGCAATCTTAAATCCGAGTATATTTGAGCCTTCGGTTTCGGGGATGCCGCTTGCTGCGTAAAGGTCAAGCAAGCTCGCAGGAGAGCCGTGAGCCTGGTCTCGTGTTGTCGCACCTTTGCTCTTTGCCCACTGGCGCCATGGAATCGTAAATTTCTCCAGCAGCAAATCTGAAATCGTTTCGCGATAGTCGCAGAGAACTCGCAGATTTTTCTCCTGCAAATCTTTTCCTTCGACCCGGCTCATGATGGGCCCGAACAATGCCGGCAAATGCTCACGCAGGTCATAGCCGCGTCGCTTCTCAAATTCTTCAAAAAATTCAGGAGTCCAATTCGACTCACCTGTCGCATCATCGACCTCGTAAGAGTCATTAAAATATGCACGCAACAAGCTAACTTCATGGCTGGCATAAGCCTGGTCGAAGCTCTGGAGGTAATTCTTTAGTGCAACCTCGGAGAAATGATCAATCACATTTCCTTCGCCGCCCGGCCCGGCTCGTTCCACCATCTTTCCGTGCCAGCCTTGAAAGAGAGCATACAATGTCCAATTTCCTTCCGGCGCCAACCAATCCAGCTTTCCGTCTCTGGAAACTTTATCTGTCAGATTAACAACCTGGCCTTGGTCAGAATAGGCCATCAATACAATTAATGGAAGAGGCTTTTCAAATCGGACCTGCTCCAAGGCAAGGGCTTGCAGATTCTCGTTGGCGCTGATAGGCTCCTTAAGCTCGGAGATATTAACGCGACGCCCAATTGCCCGTACCATGGGCTTCTGTATATAAATGATAGGTTCTGTCAGGCTCCCACCGCCTTTTAATGTATAAGTGGGACCCCGCGCGGCGGGAACCCTCTTATAGACAACGTTCTTACACGCTTCTGCATCTGTGACCCAGGGTCCGCCGAAAGGCCAGCCGTTTCCGGTAGCCATGTCGATGCCCATATCGAGTTTGTCGGCCTCCTTCAAGATAAAGCTCAGCATGTTCATCCAAGCAGGTGACAGATAGCTGATGAATCGATCTTCATAACCCTTGACGCCGTAAATAGGCGTCAATTCCAGTCCGCCTAAGCCTGCTTTTTGATATTTCTCCATCTCTGTTGTAAGGTCTTTCTCATTGACGATGTTGCCCATCCACCACCAACGCGACCACGGTTTGGTCTCTCTGGTCACCTTCGGCCACTGGAGATTCGCCCCGAAGCTGCTACAAACACCTATCCTGTCGGGAGCAAAAAAATTAATTAACAGCAATAATAAAAGACAGCGAATATCCAGGATCAGAAATCGATAGCCATAGCTATCATGTTTCATCCTTAAACCTCACTTTCCCTAACAATATTAAATGATGAATGATTAATCATTCATCATTAATCATTTTATTCAGCAACTTCCAGCACCAGCACGGAGTCCATTTTGTCCGGAGCGGTCTGAGGTAGTGACACGGTCACTCGGTCGGCCTCTTGTTTTATATCGAATCCTTTGCGCTCGGCATCAGCCAGCAGATAGGCCTTATTGACCTTGCCCTTGACCTTGGACAGCTCAAATGAGCCCCCGCTCTTGTCTTCGCCAAGAAGACGCGGGGGCCACTTGAATAAATGTATGAACAGTTTGCCCGGCTTGGTGGTGCAGCGCCAATGAGTCTTGGAGTTGAAAACCTTGTTGCCGCGGGAATCCTTTTTTTCAGGGTCGTAAGCACCAAACTCTTCGCCGAATGGAGTCGGGCCGGCGCCATAAATTGATTCGCCGTTCACTTTGAGCCAGCGGCCCACGGCACGCAGGTTATCCTGGCTGGGCTGTGGAATCAAACCTTCAGCGGTGGGACCTACGTTCAAAAGGTAATTGCCGCCTTTGCTGACGATGTCCACCAATTTGAATGTCAGGTCTTCGGGAGTTTTCCAGTTGTTATCATAGCTCTTGTAGCCCCATGTATTGTTAAGCGTGGCGGGTACCTCCCAATCCTCATGAACCACCTCGTTGGGAATCCGATTATCACCCATGGAGCGATAATCGCCCTGAATTCCGAGCCGACCGTCAATCAAACAGGCCGGCTGAAGCGTACGGACGATGTCAACGAACCGCTGCCCACGCACCTTCTCGTTTTCCCTGGTCATCATCATCGGCGTGTCAAACCATATCAAACATACAGGTCCGTAGCCGCTGAGCAGCTCTTTAACCTGCGGCTCAGCCTTGTCTCGCAGATACTGGTCAAAATCTTTTTTCTCATTGGGTCCAAAATCCCATGTATTACCGATACCGTTCGGCTCGTGCCAGTCCTGCGACTGCGAATAATAGAATCCAAACCTGATTCCTTGTTTTGCGCAAGCTTTGGCAAGCTCCTTAATCGGATCTCGCTTGAACGGCGTAGCATCCACAATATTGTATTTGCTGACCTTGGAGCCATACATCGCAAAGCCATCATGGTGCTTGCTGGTGATGACAATGTATTTCATGCCAGCGTCCTTTGCCAGCTTCACCCACTCATCAGCGTTGAATTTCACGGGATTGAATTGTGCGGCAAGCTGCTCATACTCCTTCACCGGAATCTTGGCACGGTTCATAATCCACTCGCCTATGCCGGGTATTTGCCGATCCTTCCAGGTGCCGGCCGGGACCGCATAAAGCCCCCAATGAATGAACAGGCCGAACTTCGCCTCGCGGAACCACTTCATCTTCTCATCCTGTGATAACGGAGCTTTCTGGGCAGCCAAACCTCCAGGCTGCGGCGCTGCGCGGCAGCCTGCTAATGGCATAGCCAAAACGCAAAGACATTCGGCCACAAGAAACAGATAGTTATTTCGATGAGCGCTGGAATTTTTCATACTTAACCTCACTTTCTTAAAGAATAATCCAAATAATAATTAATCATTTTTCTGCGTGCCAATAACAATAAACTTCG